>PCUL01000009.1:581-29485 GCA_002771745.1 Bacteroidetes bacterium CG18_big_fil_WC_8_21_14_2_50_41_14 | reverse complement strand
GTAACAATTAGTTAATGGAAATAGATTATCTTATTTCAGGCATTAGTTCTTAAAATACTCAGGTTACTCAGCCTCTGGTAAAAACAAGTTGGTTGTTTGTACTCATTTTTTCATTGAAAAAGTAGCTATCCTTTTCATAAAATTTAAGATCATTCACAGCAGTAATTTTGTTTTCGAGAATGTAGCGAGCCATTTTACCTCTGGATTGCTTGGCGAAAACACTCACAATTTTATATTCATCTTCAATCCGGTCTTTAAAAATCGGAGTGACTATCTCACAATTTAGCTTTTTTTGATCCAGCATCTTGAAATATTCTGTTGAGGCCAGGTTAATAATTGTATTGTCTCCCTGCTTTTTAAGTTGTTTTTTGATCCACAGGGTTATCGGGATTTTCCAGAAATGGTACAGATTTTTATTGTCAATCAGGAAGGAGTCTGCCACATCCAGTCGATAAGGCTGAATTAAATCAAGAGGACGCAGGACGCCGTAAAGTCCTGAAAAAATCAGGAGTTTTTGTTGTGCATATAATAAGGTGTCATTTGACATCTCTTCAGCCTTTAATCCTACGTACGCTTCTCCACGGAATGCAAGTATTGCTGCACTCGACCGCTGCTCAGTATGAGCCCTGTTCCACAGCTGATAGTAATCATAGGCTGTTTTGGTGAGTTGCTGACTTGTCTTTAACAGCAGTTGCAGTTCATCGTACGTATAGGTTTTTAATATTTTGGCTATTCTGCTGCTCTGCGTCAAAAACGACGGCTGAGAAGTTTGCAGGTATTGGACAGATGGGTTTATTTTAATTGTTTTTGATGGAGAGAGTAGTATAATCATAGAAGTTTTTATTTTAAAAAAAAACCGCTACAAAATTAATTGTAACGGATATACAAACAAAAGTTGTAGGTAGTTAATATTAGTAATCTCGTGTTTCGCGGATACTTCCATCGGCATTATAAATTTTCCAGGTTCCAATTTTTTCACCCATATTATAATACATTTCAAAACTTAAATTACCGTTATCGTCCCAAATGGTCCAATTACCATCCTTAACATCCATTTTATACGAAACCTCACCGGTTTTTATCCCTTTTTCGTTCCATTTAATCCATAGACCATCTTTTTTACCCTCTGTATATGAACGTTGTTCCTGTTTATTTCCATTTTCAAAATATAGAAATGTTAAACCATCTTCTTCACCATTTGTAAGGCTTTTCTCTACTTTAACATTTCCATTCTCATAGTATTCAAAGTATTTACCGCTATAGGGTTTATTTTCATAATATTTTCCATCCTTTTCTTTAACTACTTGAGAATAAATTGTTGGTGAAATAAAAAGACCAAAAATGATCAATAGTATTATTTTTTTAAACATGAGCTGAGTCTATTTTTATTGTGTAAAACTACAAATTATTATGCATTATGATGCGTTCATTGCTTACATAAATATGGGTCATTGAATGATTTTTAAAGTATATCATTTAAGTTGAATATATTAAATGATATTAAAAAGTAAAAGTATACTTTAAGCTATAAGCAATTCCCGGATTTGTTAAACTGAATATCTGATCAGAAGCACCAAATGACTTGTAATACATTTTATTTTTCTGATTCAGAATATTGTCAATTCCAAAAGTTATTCTATGTCGGAAATCCATTCCAAAACTATAATAAGCATTTAAGTTAAGGCTGTGAAACGGAGCAAGATAAACATCCGGATTCCTTCCCGACCCGATAATTGCAAGTTGTTCACCTTTAACGTTATAGGCTAAGCTAATCGCACTATTGCGTTCAGGAATCTCATAGGAAATATTGGCATTTACAGAATAAGGAGATTGACCTGCCATTGGGCGAAATTTATCAATGTTTTCACCTTCTCTTGCATTTTTTACCCTAAGTTCGTATTCGGTTTGATTTTCATTACCGGTATTTACCTTTTGAATATCAACCTGTGAATAAACCACGGTAACGTTTCCTCCAAGGAATAATCCATTGAAGAATCGGCTATCAGCATTGGAAAATCCTTTTCTAATTTCGAATTCAAGACCTGAAACACTTGCCTCTCCAGAGTTTCTTGGTTTAACATTGTCAGGATCCTGTTCAAAAGAAACGAGTTCAATATGTCCATCAAATCTTTTATGGAATGCGGCTAGTGATAATATTTCACGCGGGGAGAAATACCACTCATATCTTAAATCAAGATTAATAATTTTTGTTTGTTTAAGATCAATATTGCCCACAAAGGTTCTTTTTGATATCGGGTCATATATTTGAGATACTGATTTTTCCTTAAAACTAGGACGGGCAATCGTTTGGGTACCTGTAAAACGGAGGTTCATATCACTAGTAACGGAATACACAATATTTGCTGAAGGAAGAAAATTTAATTCATCGAGTGTTTTTTTATCTTTATAAATAACATCACCCAAATTAGATTCACCGGTATAAAACATATCTCCTTTTTCAACACGTAAACCATAAATAAATTTAAGTTTGGAACCCATTTTTTGTTCTGCCATCAAGTAGATTGCAAAAACATTCTGACGTGCTGTAAAGTTATTTGCCGGTTGATAATTACCCGTTGTATAGGTACCGTTTCTGTCATCTATTGTCCAAATATTATCATCTTTTAAAAACCAATTAGGATTACCGCTTACATGACTCTTATTTCTTCTGTCATGTTTATAACTTAATGTTTCAAAATCGCGCCACTTAAACAAGGTATTTATACCGGTTTTTAACGAGAAGTGATCTCCGAAAGGAATTTTTAAATCAGCACGAAAGTTTTCGTTTTTTTCATTCAAATCACGCCAAAATCTGCTAATAAGTGCTCCATCTCCTGTACTTAGCGTAGTATCATTATCTTTTATTGATAAGGCTTTTGTGCGGAAATCAGGATCATAAACCCTTGAAATTGTGAATGCATTCGACCAGTTTAATTGTAATTTACCTATTAGGTGATTACCATTGAGTATGGCAGTAGATAACGATCTCTGACTATAAGTCAGGATATCTTCAAGTAGTGTGGCTTGTGTTTGATTATAGTTCTTACTGGTTCTTTTCGCGGCCGTCGACTCATTACTTTGATTTGCCAAAAGCATCAAACTTAGGGTATTGTTTTTCTTTTTAAAAGAGCCGGAAGCCATAGCGCTCCATTGTGCAGTTCTACCACCAACTACGCCAATTCGTCCTTCTTCCTGATCAAGTTCAAAAATAGTGGTATCATTATTTTTTAAGTAGGTATTTGATTGAAATTGATCATAATAGTATGATTGATTTGAATAATTGAATACCATATTGTATCCATAGGTAACTCCATTTTTTGCATTAATCTGATTGCCATGATTAAATGAAAATGAACCGTTTGGCAAAGCGGTTTTATTTTCTACTGCAAGTTGTTTATTAAAAGATCGGGTAATATTTTCAAGTTTTTCTCCCTCAACAGGATCAAAAGCAGCTACTACCTCTTGTGGAATATCAGTGGTTTTTGCAAAAGGCAGTTTCCTTGTGCCATCATCAAATCCGGCCCAGTCGAACTTACCACCATCATAAAGAATATAATCCGGGTTAAATGTTTGTCCCTCAATATATCCTAAGCCAATTGTAATACTGGTTGTTTTTGTTTCAGGAAAACTTTTGGTTTCAACATCAACCAATCCACCTGAAAAATCACCAAATAAATCCGGGGTAAAAGTTTTATATACAGCCACATTTTCAAGAACGGCGGTTGGAAAAATATCTATTTGAACGGCATTAACATCGGGGTCAAGGCCAGGGATTGACATTCCATTAAGTGTTGTTTTAGTATATCGGTCTCCCAAACCTCTGACGTAAACATACTTACCACCTTCCACTGTTACTCCGGTAACACGCTTAATAGCTCCACTTAAGTCACTGTCTCCAATTTTCCGAAACGACTGTGCTGACAGGCCATCAACAATATTTGTAGAATTTTTCATTTTTGTGATCATGCCAATCTCAGAATTTCGGGATGCTTTTGCCACGATTACTACTTCTTCCAGGAGTTTATCATCAGATTTCATGATACCGTCTATAACGGTTGTTTTTCCAGCTTCAATTTTAATTCCTTGATATGACAAAGTAGCAAAAGAAATAAAAGAAACTTTTATGTTATAAGTTCCGGGATCGAGGCTTAGTGAAAAGTTACCATCAAAGTCGCTAACTGTTCCCACGCTTGGATTCTCCGCCAAAATAATTGTAGCTCCAATCATTGGTCCTCCAAAATCACCATCTACAATATTTCCTCGCAGGAATCCTTTTTCCTGTGCGCTGAGCAAACTAAATGTCAATAGGAACAGGATAATAAAAATGACTCGTCTAATTACCATATTTAAAACATTAAAACCCTGCGGCGTACCGCAGGGTTTGTTTATATATTACCTTTTGTAAATTGTATTTTATAATTGACCTCTACTTGCAGCATAAGTCCAACTGAAAGTTCCGGCAACGTCGAGTGTTGAACCTGTTCCGTTTAACTGTACTTTGGAAGCAGCTGTTGCATTAGCAGCGGCTAATTCATCAAGACAAGTTCCTGTATCGCCACCATCATAAACTTTGGTGCCTTCGAGTGAACAATCTGTAAATACCAATGTGGCAGGATCACTTACAAGGTGTAAGTAAGCATCTTCTTTATGATTACAATCAACACCGGGATCAACAAATTTAGTTCTGAACTTAACAGGTTTACCAGTGCCATAGTTAATCCATGAACAGTTGTTAATATAACCCTGAGCATCTGATTTAAAATCGGCTGCTGAGGGCTCAGTTCCTTCACTAATGAATTTTCCGTTTGATAATGTGAACATACCGGTAACATAAGTTGAACCTTCAGGTCCGTCAACTTCTGCACCTTCGTCAGTACCGATACCATTACCATGAACAACTGCGAAATCTGAAATAGTTCCAGAATAATTCATGTCTAAGTCAACTCCATCGTCTCCCTGGTAAAATATCAATAAGTTAGAAACATTAACTGTTCCTCCGAAGCACTCAATACCATCGTCAAGTGTTGCATATACTTCTACATTTGAAATTGAAGTACCGCTTCCAACACCACCTAAGGTAAGGCCGTTGATTTCGTTTCCTTCTCCAATGGAGATACCACCATGACGGATTGAAATATAATTAATAACACCTGAATTATCTGAGGCATTGCTACCACCAAATAAACCATATCCTTCTTCGGTTGGGATACCTTCGATATTGGTTTCAGTGTCACCATTTTCAGCTGAAATAGGAGCCGCACCTAAAACGATAACACCGCCCCATAATTTATTGTCTTCTTTGGTTAGGTTGGTTCCAAATTTTTCTCCAAATGTAATGTTGTCAGCTTCTGCAGTAAAGATAATTGGGTTATCTGCAGTTCCTGCTGCCATTAATTTACCACCACGAGCAACAACTAAAGCGGAAGCTAAAGTCTCTTCGCCTGGTTTTCCTTTAACGATCGTTCCTGCTTCAATGGTCAGTGTAACACCCGCTCCAACCACAACTTTTCTCTCTAATAGATAAATGTTGTTTGAAGTCCATGTCTCATTAGCAGTTAGTATACCTGTTTTAGTAATAATCTCATTCGAGGCACCGCTAAGATTTACACTTTTAGTTTCAGAATTTGACATTGCTGTTCCTTCGTCATTGTAAATACTTGATGCTCCTGCTGGAGCTACCGTAACAGTTTCATTACCTGTTGAATAATCAGATAGTTCAATGGCAATCATTGCTGTTGTTTGTCCGGCAGTGTGAGTTACGTTATAAGAAGCCATTTCTGAACCTCCGGTAACACTTACTGTAAAACTACCATTGTCAAGATTTCCTGTTTTGTCAGTGTTTTTGTATACTGCTTCACTGAATGTAACAGTAATGTCAAAATTTTTATTTTCACCTGCTACTGTGGCAGAAGACATTGTTGGGGCTGGTTTTTTGTTGTCATCTTTTTTACAAGCTGAAAAACCCATCACCATAACTGCTGCTATAACAGCAAACATTTTAATTCTTTTCATATTTATCTTTTTGTTTAGATTTAATGCGACAAAAGTATCAGTTGAGTTAAAAGTGAAAATTAAGTTAAGGTTATGGAAGTGTTAAGAAATGGATGTTGATTCTGTGATTGATTAATGTTTACTTAATCTTAAAAGTACCCGCTCCAAATTGAGCTACACATTTCTGAAATTATTTGCTTATAATTCCTGACAACTATATGAACGTCAGTTTAAATATTACCAGAAACAAAAAAGACAAACCATCGGTTTGTCTTTAGGTATATTCTAAAAAATGAAACTTTTAGTTGTTATCGATTCCGATTTCCACTTTTATTGTATTGAGAGCGGAAGAAACTTCAATGCTTTTTTGTTCGCTTTTATATGAAATTAATTCAGTTGTTATTTCATGGCTGCCGCTCGCAATTTCACTAATTGTGAAGTTGCCATCAAAATCAGTATATACTTCTGTGGCACTTTCATCCAGAATGATTTTCACACCGGCTAAGGCTTCTCCGGTAGCTTTATCGAAAACCTGTCCGGAAATGGTGGTGGTAGCAGCGGGTGTACCGGTATTGTCGTTGGCAGCGAAACTGCTTGAAGCTAAGATGGCGATGAAGGCGAAAATGGCGATTGTATTTTTCATGGTGTGTGTTCTCTTTTAGTTATTTCTTTTTAACGTTGCAAAGAAAGCACATCAATGTTAAGCCAATATTAATTGCAGGTTATCCTTAAATTAAATGAAGTGAACTAAAGTGAGATTAGGTTATGATTTACTACCAACTTCAAGCCCAGAATTCCCATGCTCAACTTTCAACTTCCCTTCATTCCGGTTGATGTTGTGGCCTAAGCAAATCGTTTACAGTTTTCACCGGGTTGAAAGTGATGATGGGCGTTTCGATGAAAATGGTGATCCAGTCAGACATGGCCCCATTCCATAAACCAGGCAATTCCATCGCTTTTAATAAGCTGCCATCTTTTGACTTGTTAGATATAAAGCCAGAATTGGGGTCAACAAAATCGAGCAAGTTAAATTTTTCGCCTTTGAAATCATATACACCACAAACCAGGTCGACAGGATTAAAGTGAGTCGATTTGCTTACAATGTCCTTTTGTTGATTATCTGAAAAATCAATTTGTGATGATTCGACAATTTGAAGAGATTTTCCCCCGTTTTCATCTATCACCCAAAAGGGGCCTCCACCCGGTTCGCCCTCATTTTTCACCATACCGCATACTCGGATGGGCCGATTGAGTTTGTTGAACAGGAAATCGATCTTTTCCATTTCATCATAACCTTCAAAAGCATCCGGGACATCAATATTAAGTTCCTGTCCGGCGAAATCGGCAATCAGGGAAATAGTTTTCTCGTCCACATTGCCATCATCCAGAATATCGAGAAAGTCAAATGTTTGTTCCTGTAACCTGATGAGTAATCCGCCAATGGCTTTTTTATACATGTAGGTCAGGTTTCGCAATCTGTCAGGAACGATGTTGTCGATGTTTTTAATAAAAATAATTTCATTGTCCAATTCATTCAAATTATGAATCAACGCACCATGTCCGGCAGGGCGGAACAGCAGGCTTCCATCGAAGTTTCGAAACGGCTCGTTTTCCAGGGTAACTGCTATGGTATCGGTAGCAGGCTTTTGGTGACTGAAGGTAACCTCGAATTTTGTTTTGTACTCTTTCTCAATCACGTCCCGTTTTTCAAGAAGGCGATCTTCAAACCTGATCTGATGCTCGGGGGAAACCGTAAAATGTATCCTGGACAGTTTCTTTTCATCGTTGGCATAGACTGCGGCTTCCACCAGATGTTCTTCCATTGCTACCCTGGAACCGTTGGGATAGGCATGAAACATCAAAAGACCTTTAGGCAGGTTGGCGTAATTTAAACCATATTCCTCAAGCAGATCATCAATAATGGCATTGTATTGTTTCTTCTGAATCATTTTTTCCAAATCAAACCCTTTAGCTTGCAAACTGTTTTTAAGGCAATTGTAAAAAGCAAATTGTTCCAGATGATGAAAAAAATGGTGGACAGAATTGAAACTTTTGTCGCTTTCAATCAATCGTAATTGCTCAACATCATTTTTTTGCCTGAATTCAAACAAATGTTTAAACATGCGTGAAGCAGCTCCCGAAGCGGGTACAAACTTTAGAATACTGTAGTGTTTGTAATGTTCATTAAAGTAAGCCACCAATTCGGTCACCCCTTCGGCTGAAAACTGGTGTAAACCCTTGCCGGGAATTGCCGGGGCTATCAGATTGATAAAAGGAAATCCGGTAATGAACTTGCTAATCTGAGTTTGTGCCTCATCAGCAGTAATCCCCTTTGAAGCCATTTGTTTGATGTCGTTTTTTGTAAACATATCCTGAAAATTTGGTTGGATAAAAATAGAAAATACTTTAGTTATTAACCTTAAGAAAGAGTTAAATTTCCTAAAAAGTACTGTTTTAATTTGATTTTGATGATCATTTGTTTTTAAAACCTTGATACTGGCTTTTTTAAAAGTGAACCTTGGTGAGTTATTCTCCTTATAAAGGTGTTTGTTGGAAATGGAAATTTTTACGGATGATAAATTGTGCTTTGAAAGAAAAAAATACTATTTTTGCCACCTCAATTTTAGGCCCAGGTGGTGAAATTGGTAGACACGCCAGCTTGAGGGGCTGGTGATCGCAAGGTTGTGCAAGTTCGACTCTTGTCCTGGGCACAACTGATACAAAATCTAAAATTGACGTTCCTAAATATTGAATTGCCCAAGTGGCGGAATTGGTAGACGCGCTACATTCAGGGTGTAGTGACCTTATGGTCGTGAAAGTTCGATTCTTTTCTTGGGTACTCAAGAGCCCTGTAAACTTAGGTTTGCAGGGTTTTTTTTATACCTGCCTGAGATTGAAATCTCAGGTTACAATTTCGGTCATGCCTACGGCATTTAAAAAGTCGGAACGCCTTAGTTCAGTAAGTTTTGGTGGCAGGCATAATCGAAATATTGCGGAGGAATTGTTACTAAAGAAACAGTTGCCCTCCGGATGTTGATAATCAATGGAAAATGGTCGTGAACACAGTGTTCTTGTTAAACATTTTTTAAATTTTAAATTCTGAGAACCTCAAATTGGCAATAAGTATTAATATTGTAGCCAACAATTACAATTTCAATGTCAATACCTGAATGCCAACAATTAATCGCTCCATAAATCAAATGCCTGAATCCGTTCGTGGAAGAAGACATTATTCATTTCAGTTTAAACTGTTGATAATGATGTTGTTGGTGATGATTGTTCATCATGCAAATTCCCAAAATCAAGAACTACAGGAGGATACCCTCAACAAAAAACGACTAAACACCATTGTTTATACCAGTACAGGATTGTACGCCGGTACGATGACCCTCCTCTATTTTGGATGGTATCAAGGGACACCCATGACGAGTTTCCATTTCTTCAACGACAATGAAAACGATTTGCAACTTGATAAATTTGCCCATGCAACTACTGCTTATGTTTTCACGGGATATGCATACAACTGGCTTCGATGGGCAGGTTTAAACAACAATAAGGCTTCCATTTATAGCGGACTTATGGGATTTGCCTCCATGTCGGTGATTGAAATTCTGGATGGATTTTCAGCAGAATATGGCGCTTCCTGGGGCGATCTTGTTGCCAACGCGGCAGGATCCACTTTGTTCATGGGCCAACAAATGATATGGAAAGAACAAAGAATGAGGCTCAAGTTTTCATATCATCCAACAGATTATGCCCAATATAACCCAAAACTATTGGGCGAAAATCACCTTCAGAGGGCGTTGAAAGACTACAATGGCATGACCTTTTGGTTATCGGCTAATGTTCATTCGTTTTTGAGGGAAGAATCCAGGTTCCCTCCCTGGATAAATATCGCCGTAGGTTATGGAGGTTGTGGCATTCTTGGCGTTACATCCAACCCCTCCGAAATTGATGGTAAACCCGTTCCACATTTCGACCGGGTAAGGAAGTATTATTTAACCCTGGACATCGATTGGACGAAAATTAAAACCAACTCCAGTGCGTTGAGGTTTGTGTTTAAGACCTTGAGTTTTGTAAAATTTCCTTTTCCTGCACTGGAATACAACCACCAGCAGGATTTTGTATTTCACTGGATATACTTTTAACTACAACTTCATCAACTTGGCTACCAACAAACCATTGTGTGCTTTTTTGTTGGTGAGTGGAATCTTGTTCCGGGCATTGAAATAAATCCTGCCGGGTTTCACGGTTTTAATCCTTTCTTCCAATTTGATTTCAAATCCATCAAAATGTGTTTTAAGAAAATCCCACCTGAGTGATTGTGGCTCAGTAGGAGTGGGGTAATTGTGAATATCGACCATGAGCAAAAACAATCCTCCCGGCTTCAGAACCCGAGCAATCTCACGTGTTGATTTAGTCATGTTCTCAACATGGTCGAGCGAATTGAAGGAGCACACAACATCGAAATAATTGTTGGCAAAGGGCAAGGCCTCCGAGTATGCCTTAATATAGACCATCTGATGGTTGTCAATCCCCATTTTCATGTATTTGTCAACCAATGGATCAACCCCGATTCGTTCACTGGTCATGGTGGCCCATTCGAGGCTGCCACGGGGACCGCAACCAATATCGAGTATCCTTTTGCCATTGTAAAACGACTCCTCCAAACCAAAATAGGTGGTATAGAAATACTGATAATGACTGTTGCTGAGATTTCCTTCTTTTAGTTTTTTGTATTTCCAATAGGAAATTTCAACCCATTCCTTGAAAGCCGATAACAGTGATTTCTTCATATGTTGGTTTTGGGTGCGTGGCCTATTTTTTCTTGCTTTTTTTTGTGTTTGGTTCTTTCTTTTTCTCAATGTAATAACCATCACGCGAGAGGAGGTGGTCCAAATTGGCAATTCCATATACCAGCACCGCTGTGGCTATGGAAGCGTGTTCCTGGTATTCGGGGATGCTTTTGTTGAATAAATCTCTTTCGGTATGCCAAATTTCACCATAACTAAAGTTATAGCCTTTGGGATCGCCTGTTTGAAATCCGGTGGTAGGAACACCTTCTACTGCGAAAGGGCCACTGTCGGTACCCCATGCTTTTTCAGGTTTTTCACCCGGCTCTGATTTTTCGAGTTTAAATGGAAACTCGGGGTTAATATCGTTTATAGGGGAACAAACGAGTGCGAAATCTTCCCACATGGCTTCCGAAACGCTCATTCCTGTTGGAACCGTTGGACCGCCATCCCGGTTTATCATGTTTGATATTTTATCCAGTTTATCCTTGTTTCGTTCAATCCAGCTATGCGATCCATACAGGCCAAATTCTTCACCAGCCCACAACACAACAAGGATGGTGCGTTTAGGTTTTCCGCCGGCTTCCATGATCAGTCGGGCGGCTTCCATGGTCACTGAAACCCCGGAGCCATCATCGATGCCACCGGTTCCAACATCGTAGGCATCCAGGTGACCGCTCATAATCACATATTCATCCGGGAATTCCGTTCCCGGGATGATGCCGATAACATTGTGATAGGGTACAGGCCCCATCTTAAAATGGTTCCTGATATCAAATTCAAGTTGGAAATAGCGGCGTTCTTCTGCCATTTGGTAGATGATTTTGTATTGGTGTTCATCGAGTTTGATGTCGGGAACAGTGGGTAAGGTTTCAAAAGTCATGGACTCCAGGTTTTTACGATCGTATAATACCCGGATAGGTGTTTTGGCCGACTGGATCATGCCCAGGATACCGGCATCGCGCATTTCGTGATAAAAAAGGGCAGGCTCTTCAATCAAAGGGATTAATTCCTTTTTAGGGATCTTTGTGTTTTGCTGATCTCTGTTCTCCTTTTTTATCACCTTGTTTTTCTCCCTGATTTTTTCGTTTTCCATTTTGATGGAATCTCTCCTGATCCTGGCTTTTTCCGAATAGTTGACAGGCCAACCATCGCTGTCGCCTGAGATGAGCACCCATGCTCCTTTTAAAGCGCCTTTCATCCGATCGAATTCGGCTTGTGTTTTGGGCTCGATGAGCACATGCCCGCGTTGCACCCCCTTTGTTCCCGAGGTATACGAGGGGGTGGCGAAATGTAGCGACATGCCATTGTCGGAAAGCATTCGGCCAAACCAGGGACCGCGATTAAAACCTACCGGGAGTTCTCCCGCCTCGTCCATTTGTACTTCCATGCCCCATTCCTTAAACTGGCTGGCTGCCCAGTATGCCGCGTTTTCAAAAGCATCCGACCCGATGAGCCGGCCCCCGAACCGGTTGCACAACACATCCAGGTGATGCATGGTTTGGTTATCTGTTTTAGCGATTTCAATCATTTTCAAAACAATGGAATCAGGAGCGTTTGCGACTGTTTTGTTGTGATTTGAATCGTTATTTTGAGCCATTCCGGCCACAGAGCAAGCAAAGAAGAATACAAGACAAGACTGAAAAAATTTCATAAGGTGATTTTATTGTAATGATTTATTATGATAATGCCCATTCCACGGCCTTTTCGGCATGAATGGCTGTGGTATCGAAGACTGGGATGGAAGCATCTTTGGCTGAGATAAGTAACGGAATTTCGGTGCAACCCAGGATGATTCCTTCAGCCCCCGAGGTGACGAGTTGGTTTATAATCTTTTTGAAAATTGTCCGGCTTTCCGCTTTAATTTGTCCCTGAACCAATTCATCGAAGATAATCCGGTGGATCAGGTCGCGCTCTGCGAGCGGAGGGACAATGACCTCAATGCCAAAGTTATCGGACAGGTACTTTTTGTAAAAGTCTTTTTCCATGGTCCATTTCGTGCCAAGTAAAGCCACCTTTTTTAGATTTTGTTCAGAAACCACCAGCCCGGTAGCCTCGGCAATGTGCAGGAACGGTATGGAAATGGCTTTGGTAATGGCCGGGCTACTCAGATGCATGGTGTTGGTGCAAAGGATCACTATATCTGCTCCGGCTGCTTCGAGTTGAAGGGCCGAAGCCACCATCATTTTATCGAGTTCATCCCAATGGTCCTGGTGTTGTAATGCTTCAATTTCCGCAAAATCAACGGTTACCATAATGCTCTTACACGAATGAAAACCGCCCAGTTTTTCTTTTACTTTTTTATTGATGAGTTGGTAATACACGGCAGATGATTCCCAACTCATCCCGCCAATTAATCCTATGGTTTTCATAGATACATTGTAATGATACTATTTTAGTAAGGGCAACAACAAATCGCTTTCCAATCTTTTACCTGAAGAGGAAAGGTGACAAAAGTAGGGATATTTTAACATGAATAACAGCATGACCGGAACATCCCCGTAAAATGGATTCAGGCCCGATCGCGTTAATAAATTGATGGTTCTTTACGATTCCGCTTTATCACATCGCTTACCAATAAGATATTGAAGAGTATCAGGTAAATCACCAATTGCGAGAAGGTGTTGATTATCAATATAATTAAATACCCCATCCCAAAAAAAGTCAAGGCTGCAACCACCATCAGGATAGTATTTAGAAAGACTGACCAGACGAGTGCATTTACACGCATCTTCATGTAATGGTCTTTTTCAAGTTTTTGCTTTGAAACGGCGAGCAGGGCCAATCCAAAAAGTAAAAGAATGATGGCCATTTCATCGGCGAGATTGGTTTGGGTGATACCAAAAATGACTTTGTTCAGGTACGATGAGTAGATGGCAAACACGGGAACATCCAGAAAATCGGGTTTAAAATTCCTACTGATAACCAAATACGCCATGAAGCAGCCGGCCATCAAACTTCCAAAGCCCGGATACTTAAATTGGTATGATAAAAGATGAAATTTCACCGGGGTTTTAATTCTCAGCGGTGCTATAAAGGTATGAGCTGATTTCGGAACCATCCTGTAAAACGACCGTGGTATACACGAGTCCAAAACGGTGATTGACCCGGTATTTGACATTCTTAATGGCCGGGTTGAACCGACCTGCTCCTTCAATCGTCATCGTTTTAATATTGTAGAATCCATAAGGAAAATCATCTACATCAGATTTTGCGGTAACTGTTCGGGTGAAGGTGCCGCCGATGGCATTTTCGCAGGAATAGGTGTCGCCTACCTTGCCATCGAATTTGGCAAGAGTGAACGATTTTCCATCGGCATCCAACTGGTCAGCAATTCCTTCCTTGGTGAACTTCATTTTCAGGTCGCCCGTAAAATTGCCGGTAGTTTCATCGTAGGTGCCAAAGACAACATTTGACATGGTAGCTGCCAATGCCCTGATGTTTGGATCGGTAATGGTTCCGGCTACATGGATCGTTGAAATGCCATTTTCGAGTTTAGTCACGGTGGCACTTACGTTTGAAATTCCGGTTGCGGATGAAATCGAAAAATTATTTCCAACTTCCCCAATGGAAGATTGATCTCCCCCAATGTCAGAACTGGATTCTTTTTTACAGCCAATA
The DNA here is from genome assembly GCA_002771745.1 of Bacteroidetes bacterium CG18_big_fil_WC_8_21_14_2_50_41_14. GTDB lineage: Bacteria > Bacteroidota > Bacteroidia > Bacteroidales > F082 > UBA6244. The sequence continues at coordinate 15,080 of PCUL01000009.1, read as the reverse complement.
AACACCAGAGAAGTGATGATGGCAAACAGGGTAATGAAAGCAAGGTTTTTCATGGGATTAATTTTTATCCAAAAGTACCATTTTGAAGGCTAAAGTCAATAGGAAAAGTGCTATTTAAAGTGTTTCTATATTATGATACAAAACTGATCTCGTGTAGTTTGAAGAATCCTTTAAGGACCTGTTGTTTAATTGGCAAACGGGTATCAAATGTCCCTCCCGGAATGATTCATTTGGACATGGTTGAAAGGTTAAATTCATGACTGGTTTGTTGGTAACGCAACTGTGCCGCAATTGATGTCAGTTAAACGGAGCACCATTCATTTTATTTCTCATCGGGTTTTACGATCGCAAACAATACAGCGGGATTCGATGGGCCGGACTTTTCGAGGACGCTTATTTTTTGAACCCCCATGTAAAAACGATGGGATAATTCCCTAGGTTTACCACTCCAACATCCGATGGTCTGTAAACATTGAAAAAAAGAAATGATTTAAATAATTTTTAAAGATTGATAATGGGTAGGTTATTATGGTTAAAGAGGTTGAAAACAGTAATATTGAATAGAGAACTTATAGGAGTGGGTTTGTATTCTCATTGGACTAAATTGCAAAAATAACACATGAACAAATTATTAATAATACAGGTTTTATTTCTTTTAACCACGATTTTTGCGAAGGGACAGCAACTAACGGTCCTTTATCCTATTGGAATTACGAATGGAGTGATTAATACTACTGATACCCTGGATGCATTGATAAAAAAGGGTGAAAGGTTTGAATTAAAATCCGTTAGTATAGAAGTTGATACAGTCTACAATCATGCACTTGGTGAGCGTATACCACAGTTTAGAATTAATTGTGACGAAAAACCAATAATTCTTTTCAAAAGTCATGATTTTTCAAAATCTGACATTCCGGGAGTATTTCTGGATTTCAAATTTTTAGAGCCAGACTCATCAATAAAGTTTTCAATAAATAATAACCAATTTTTAATTAAAGCGTCTGGAGAAGTAAAATTGATAAAGGCAGTTACAAAATAATCAATAATCATCGACTTGTACTTGATTGGACTGATTTTAAGGTTAGAATGGAAGTTGAAATACTTAAAGTACCACAAGCTCATATATCATCAAAAGATTTTATTGAAGCACCTAAAATAATATGGATTGGTGATTTAGATAATGACAATATTCCGGACTTAATATTAGAAGAAAGTACACATTATGCTCAGATTAAAAGAGGTCTATATTTATCAAGCGGTTTAATGGAAGAGAAGTATCCAAGAACAATTTTAATTGAAGGAAGTTTCGATTAGAAAAAATTAACACATGGCCTCCGCGTATTGCCTTCTGTTAGTCCTATGCAAAAAAATACACAACGATTTATGGATTCCTTTGTAAGTGAAAATTCTGTATCTTTGTTTCAAACGATTTGATATATGGAATTAAGAGTAGATATTGATTATGATCAAATACCCCATGGCAGGCAAGCGAAATGACGATACATCTCCTCTTGTACTACGCCCTCTCCGTTCAACCCACCCAACCCACGCTGCCGCCTTCCGATAACCATCGGAATGCAACTGGTGGTTATCCTGCTTTTCAATTACCCCCTCTCTAAGCATACTTTGCAACTATCATGTCCTATCCACCAATACCCCACCAAAGAAAAATTCTATCTTGTGTTTTTTTGTTATTGGGACCAAATTAAACAGATCATTCTATTGCCCATGAGCACCAGTGAACAAGACCGTATAATATTCTATATTTGTTCCCATCAAACCATTGCCTGCATGAATAAGGTCAAGTTTTTGACAATCCTTGTTGCTACATTATTTTCCTGCGTTCTTATGAACGCGCAGCAGCTTAGCTGGAAGCGATATACCGTGAACGACGGCCTGATTCAGTCGCAGACCAATACTGTGTATCAGGACAGCAAAGGCTATTTGTGGATCTCGACCAAGTTGGGCATCAGCCGATTTGATGGGATTCATTTTGTTAATTATACCGAAAAAGACGGACTGCTCGGTAGGTGGTCCAGTCAAATAACTGAAGATGCAGAAGGTAATATTTGGTTTTTATACCAAGATGGTTTGTCGCGTTTCGACGGTAAAGCGTTCGTTAATTTCCCTTATGATGCGCCTTACTCTAAACCATATTTTCAAATTATGATGCCCTATTCAAGCGATAGTGCCATCATTTTCCAATTGCTGGAAAACAATACATTAAGAGAGGTTGTTCTAACAAATGATCACTACAGTTTTATCAGTCAGATCCGGTTTAGTACGCGGTTGACGAATTTCTTTGACATTATGGAACCAAGATATGACCCACTATCAAACACACTCTGGTTAGCCGACAATACCGGCACCTTGTATTCATACAAATCCGGATCGATTCAGAAACCCCGTTTTAAGTTATCACACCTACAGGGGTTTCAGACGGGCCCCTATGGCAACTTGTATTATCTTGATGACGGAAGTCTGTACAGCTATCAGGACGAACATGCTGAAAAACTGCTGAGTGATGCTTTTAGCCCATACGTTGATAATAAAAAACTCGATCTTGCCATTGACAAAAAGGGCAATATCATAGTGTATTATCATGATCAAATAAAAGCAAAAGTGATTGCTGCAAAAACGAGACAAATAACTGACATCAGCTTTCCGTTGTCAATAAATGTATTTTTTGATCGGGAAGGAAACTTGTGGTGCTGTACTGAGAACGGGCTTTACAGAACAAATTCCATGGCCTTTATCAATTATATGCCCGAGAAAGGCGGCATGAACCAGAACATATGGAGTGTGCTCGAAGGAAAAAACGAGGTGATGTATTTTGCTTCGTATTTCAATGGCCTGCAACGATTTGCGAACGGGAGCTTCAGTATGGTGAAAGGATTACCAGAATTGCCCATGGGACAGCCGACATATCTGGCCATGGGAAGCATTACAGACGCAGAAAAAAACATCTACCTGACCACAAATTATTATCCCATGATCAAGTATGACGGATCTGACTTTACTATCCTTCCAAAAGAAAAAGAACAGATTCCCTCCTTTATCATCCGGCAAAGCAGATACGACAGCAGTTTCCTGATTGGTGCACAAAGATGTTTTTTTAGGGTGCATCATAACAAACTGATCGACAGCGTGCCTGTTCAACCGGGAAATGGCAAAAGCACCGTTGTCACCGGTCTGGAGGAAGATAAATACAAAAGAATCTGGTTGGGTGGTTTCAATGGTATCAGTGTGCTCATCGGCGACAGCCTGATTGCTTTTCCTACTACTGAATTTCCTTTTGAATATGGAGGTAATGCCTTGTTGCGCGATTTCCACGACAACCTCTGGATTGGAAATCTGAGCGGCTTGTTCTTTTACGACTACCATACCTTTAAAAAAATAGAAAATCCGCTCCTGAACGAGCTGGTGGTTACGCTCATCACAGTGGGCGACTCTGCTTTATATATTGGCACCATCAAAGGCATTGTGGTGCTCGACCTGAAACGATTTTATAAAGACCAATCCGTTCAACTAACCGCTATTGGTCCCGACAAAGGTTTTGATGCCATCGAGCCCGGGCAAAACGGTTTTTTCCAGGATTCAAAAGGCTTTCTGTGGTTGCCCAATAACGACAGGGTGGTCAGGATCGATCCGGCACAAATTCAGGCTAACCCAAACGCGCCAAGGGTATACATTACTGAGGTATTTCGGTTTGGCGATCAAATGAACTGGTTAAAAGTAGCCGGAATTGACGAGGACTCCACGAAGCTCATGTTTGAACATAGAGATAAAAACCTCAGGTTTGAGTTTATTGGCATCAGCCAATATTATCCAGAGGGAGTCAGCTATTCTTATATGCTGGAAGGCTTTGACGCCAGCTGGTCTTTACCGGGCAAAGAGCGAAACGCCGTATATACCAACCTTCCTCCGGGCGATTACCGGTTCTTGGTCAAGGCCGCCAACAGCGATGGTCTGTGGTCAGACAATAAAGCCATCATGGGTTTTACAATTGTCCCGGCTATCTATCAGCGTTTATGGTTTCAAATCATGGGAATAGTATTGGCTATGCTGTTACTTTTTTTGTCGGGAGCACTGGTAATGTACAACATCAGGCGAAAACAAAAACGAGAGGCTGAAATTGCATTGAAAATGTCTGAACTGCGGCTACACTCAATTCACAATCAAATCGACCCGCATTTTACCTACAATGCCATCAACTCCATAGCAGCGGCTTTGCTTAGCGAAGACCGGCAAACAGCTTATATATATTTTGTGAAACTGTCGAAACTCATGCGGGCCATTCTGAAACAAAATAATCAACTTACAACCACTTTGGAAGAAGAAATTGATTTTGTGAACAGTTATGTGCAAATTCAACAATACCGGTTCAAGAACCAATTTGATTTTGAGCTGAAGATGGAAGACGAAGTTAATCTTAAAACCATCATTCCCAAGATGTGTATTCAGACCTTTGCCGAAAACGCCATTAAACATGGTTTGCTTCCCAAGAAAGAAATGGGCAAATTGTTCATACATGTTTTTTATGATCAGGATAAACTTTGCCTGCTTATTCAAGACAATGGCATCGGCCGCAAAAAAGCCGTTCAGGTAAAAACTGCCGGCACCTCCAACGGACTAAGGATTATTGATGGCTACTTCGATTATTTTAACCACTTCAACAGCAAGAAATTGTCGTATAAAATTACTGACCTTTTTGATGCAGAACGCCAAGTGGCAGGCACAAGCATTTTGATTTTAATTCCCATCGATTTTACTTATCAGAAACTCTAAATTATATACTTATGATGACCATGCAAAAAATGTTTAAATGCGTTGCCATTGATGACGAACCACAGGCAATATTCGTTCTGCAACAATTGCTTGAGCAAATACCGGAAGCCAAATTGGTAGCAACGGCAGACAATGCCCTGAGTGGACTTGACATCATCGTTAAGTACCAACCTGATATAGTATTTCTCGACATTCAAATGCCATCCATGTCAGGTATTGAGTTGGTAAAGAAGGAGCAAAACTTTCCAATAAATACCCATTTTGTTTTCGTAACCGCCTTTGACAGTTATGCCCTCGAAGCCATCAAGCTGGCCGCCTTTGATTACCTGCTCAAGCCTGTCGATCCTGTGCAACTTAAAGCAGTGTTTGATAAATTGGGTAACGAAAAGGAGGAAGCCAATACCCTCAACCGACAGTTGAACATCTTGCTGCGGCAACTAAATCATCGCGACAAGCTTAGGCTGAATACCCGAACAGGGTTTTTGCTTATTGAGCCCCAGGAAATTGTCATCGTGGCCGCCGATGGCAATTATTCAAAAATCAGCATGACGGATGGACAAACCGAAACGGTGACCCAAACAATAGGGCAAATGGCTGAAATGTTGGACAAAGCTATTTTTTTCAGAGCTTCACGTTCCCACCTCATTAATTTAAAATTTGTTAGACGATTTGACCGCAAAAATCGAAAAATCCACCTCGATAACATGTTACTCACCTACGAAGTGAACCTGGCGCGGAATTCGGTGAGTGCATTTGAAAAAATTTGGAGATAAAGGAATAAAAATCCCATTTTGATTGCCCACCCCTCGTCCTCGTTTAAGCGCAGCGGTAACGAGGATGAACACCCCGAAGGCACCGGACTCAAAAATGGAACATCGTGGGTCAATGCCCTGGATGGGAATAGTCCATCAGGAAATGGATATACCAAATTGGCGGACTCGATCCGACTGGCTATGTCGGGAAAGCAATTCTGGATCGCAGAAGGAACTTACAAACCCACCCCTCGTCCTCGTTTAAGCGCAGCGGTAACGTGGATGAACACCTCAGTTTGCAACTGGTGGGAGCTGAGATTCGTACGAGCCAACTTTTTATTTTGCCACCGTTTAATCCTGTCTTTCCCATAAGCAACCAACCTCCTGAATTGATTTAAAATGCATCCTCTTACACCCGATAAAATGCTATATTCGCAATCAGGATGCATCACCTTTAATAGTCGAACTCAATGTCCACCCTTTGTTTTTTTGTTTCGGATTTGCACGGAAAAAAGTCACGTTATGAAAAGCTCTTTCGTGCCATAGAAACACAGCAACCCGAGGCAATATTTCTGGAAGGAGAATCCATGGGATTGTGGCATTATATTCCCAACCAGGTGACGCCATGGAAAAAGTGAAATACCTAAAAATAATTTTTGTTAAAAAGTAAATTATTATTTACCTTTGAGCACGATTTAGAAAAATGTGATTACATGAAATGTTCCGAATTATTCCGACTCTTGAAAAAAGATGGCTGGTATCCAATTTCGCAAAAAGGGTCACATGTTAAAATGAAACATGACCAAAAAGAAGGAATAATTATTTTTCCAAATCATGGGAGTCAGGAAGTCGGCAAGGGGCTTGAAAAAATGATGCTGAAAGATGCAGGAATAACACTTTAAAAAAAAAAGGAATTATGAAAAAGTATAAGAAAAAAATCAAAATAATAGTTGAAAAAACAACGACTGGATTTTCTGCTTACTCTGAAGATTATCCAATATTTACAACAGGTAGAACTATTCCTGAACTTATAAATAATGCTCTCGAAGCAACACAACTAAATTTTGAAGAAGAATATGAAATTATACATGAGAATTTAAAGTTTGAAATTGATTTTGCACAATTCTTCCAATATTACAAAGTGCTGAACTCAAAATTTCTTGCAGAAAAAATTGGAATGAATCCAACTTTATTGTCTCAATATGTGAAAGGACATAAAAAACCATCTGAGAACCAAACTGAAAAAATATTAAGTGGAATTCATCAAATTGGACAGGAATTATCTGAAATGAATTTGATTTATAGAAGTTAAAACACCGGCTATAATAAATAGGACTCTGAGCCACCCCTCGTCCCACCCCTCGTCCTCGTTTAAGCGCAGCGGTAACGAGGATGAACAGCTCAGTTTGCAACTGGTGGGAACTGAGGTTGATACGAGCCAACTTTTTATTTTGCCACCGTTTAATCCTGTCTTTCCCATAAGCAACCTACCTCCTGAATTGATTTAAAAAGCATCCTTTTACACCCGATAAAATGCTATATTCGCAATCAGGATGCATCACCTTTTAATTTTCGAACCCAATGACCACCCTCTGTTTTTTTGTTTCGGATTTGCACGGAAAAAAGACACGTTATGAAAAGCTCTTTCGTGCCATAGAAACACAGCAACCCGAGGCGGTATTTCTGGGTGGAGATGTGTTGCCTTCAGGTTTGTATCATTTGTCATCACAAGATGCCCACGTCGGAAATTTTTTTGATGAGACCCTCATTGCGGGCTTTTCCCAACTGAAAGACCTGCCGGATTTTCCCTATCCCAAGGTTTTTATGATTCCGGGAAATGATGACGGAAAAGGGGAGGAGGACAAATTTCTGGAAGGAGAATCCATGGGATTGTGGCATTATATTCCCAACCAGGTAATGCCCTGGAAAAAGTGGACTGTAGTGGGATATGCCTGGGTTCCACCAACGCCGTTTTTGTTGAAGGACTGGGAGAAATATGATGTAAGCGCATACGTAGACCCGGGGTGTGTTTCACCCGAAGAAGGGTTTCACAGCCTCCCTGTTTCCAAATATCTGTGTCGGTATTCAACCATACAGAAAGATTTGGAAATGCTGATGACTGGTATTGAGCCTGCCACAGCCTTGTGTTTATTTCACAGTCCGCCCTATCAAACCCATCTCGACCGGGCAGCCCTGGATGGTAAAATGTTTGAACAGGTGCCCCTGGATGTGCATGTGGGTAGTATTGCCATCAGGCGCATGATAGAGGATCGTCAGCCTTTGCTCACCCTTCATGGCCATGTGCACGAATCGGCACGCATCACCGGATACTGGAAACAACAACTCGGAACCACCACCATGATAACGTCCGCCCACGATGGGCCTGAGTTGGCACTGGTGGTTTTTGATGCGGAAAATCCACGGGAGTGCAGGAGGGAGTTAATTTAGTAAAGTGCTCGCTCGAGTCAGTTTTGAAAATACAGTTCTACAGAATTTTACCTGCCCATCACCAGGGGTCTTGCGGCATCCGTTACCGCACCAATTTTTATGGCAAAACTGGTTCGGTTTTTTATGTCTTCATCGGTAATGTAATGCACATCCAGCAATCCTCCCTCCGTCCTCACACCGGTACGCCACTGGTTCATATGAGCCAGGCTCAGGCTCCATCCTTCGAGCCAGGCAGTAAGTAGCGCCTGCTGTTCGGGCGTGTTGCTCACGTGTATCAGCAGGTCGATGTCACTTCCGGGCCCTGAAGTTCCATTTTTAACGCTTCCGAACAAATACAGGGCGACAATACCAAATATTGACGGGTCAATCGACTGAGCTATGTTTTCTGCGCATTTCTGTCGCCATTGCCAGTGTACCTCTTGTTTCCCGGATTGATTTACAGTTTCTTCCCTGATCACCTCTTCCTGTCGGGTTTCATGGAAATTTACCATCATGGCAACTGCCAGCGACCGGTCGGAGTTCATCAATACTTCGAGCACTTTATCAGGATATATGGCCCTTACATCAATCACTTTGATCACTTTCTCCAGGTGTTGCATTTCGGGCAATAGCAAAGTGAGAATATTGGGACTTTTCAGAAAGAAATCCTCCTTAAAGATGACTTCATCATCATCGGGATATAGCGGCAGGTATTTGATGTTGGCTTCAACCAGGTCCTGGAAGAAATGGGTGCCAAAGGATAAATCGGGGACATAGTCATTTGTTTTCCGGGCAATCTCGATTAGAATGGCCGTGTTTTTTATCTCCGAATAGGTAATACTAACGCCGAGTTTAATGTCTCCGCGACTTCCCCACCTACCTGGTCCCATGAGGATGAACTGTCGTTTGGGGAGCAATTTGTTGATCCTGCCCACCACATGTCCCACCTCAATCAGAGCATCGTGGCTTGCAAGCAACCCATATTGCACCGGATCGACATACACCACGTGAGTAATGTTTGAAACAATGCCGTTGGGGACATATTTTTTTGCCGAAAAAATTACTTTTTCAGATGGGATGTTGGCGGGAATTTCGGCTGGTTTGCTATGTAATCCTGAACTTTGCGAACGACATTGCAACAAATAAAAGTCCTGCCCGTCATGCGCGAACTCAATATCTACTGCATGGTGGTATTTTTTTTGCAAAACATTGAGCATGTTTTTTACTTCAGTTACAAATGAAGTCCGTTTGATGAGCCCTTCAAAATTTACCACGAACGCATCGCGGGTAAAATCCATACCCAGCGGACGTGCCGGCTGGATATAATTCTGTTTCAGGATAGATACCACCCTGCTGATAGAAGGAAAATCACGTCCATATCTTTTTAAAACAAGCTCAACCTCAACGGTTTCAAACTGGCCGGTGGTGAGGTTGACCACATCCATGAATTTAGGCGAATACCTGACGATTTCGTCGATGGTTACATTCACCCTCAACTCTGGCTGTCCCGGAGAGATGAGTACCGGAAAGTCATCAGATATCCGGTCAACAGCACGGGTTCCCAAACCCGGCACCAGTCTGATCAGGCCATCTTCGCTCTTAATCCGGTTCGACCACCTGAAATCATTGTTGCTAAAAGCCACCCCGGCGAAGGAAGGAAAGAAATAAATTCCTGTTTTGGTGCCGACCACCTCCTGGATCATGATGCCCATTTCTTCGCGGTAGTCGAGCAACCCATTTTCTGCCCTGTATTCAATGGCATCGGGTCCAAAAGTGGAAGCATAGACCTCGGCCACGGCATCCGACAATGCCATCATCCGCGTTCCCTTGTCTCCCTGGTTGGCAATAAACAGGCTTTTATATTTCCCCGCGAAAACACTGCCCACACGGTCTTCGAGTAAACTCGAACTTCGCACTATCAGCGGTGTTTCGCCAAAATAATCAAGCGCCATGGTGAGGCCTTTGAGTATTTCGGGAGGGAAAAGGGCGTTCTTGAATACATGTATCACGTACGGATATTCCTGACGAACCTGCTCAATGTCCTTGTATTTTTGCTCTATCACGTCTTCCAGGTTGTTGTAGCTCATAAAGCGAAGCAATCCGTCGGAGGTTAAATACCAGGTCTTTGGAACCTTCACATTTCCAAATAGTTCCTCATGGTTTTTAGTGTTTTTTAGTAAATGGTGTGCAACAAACAATCCCGCGCTTTTCCCTCCCAACTGTCCATGGCTTCCTGTGGGGTATATCACATGTTGCAACAGGTTATAAAAGCTGTCTATTTTAATGAAGTTTTTGGCAATGTCGATAAAGGCAGGTTGGTCGCTGAGGATGCGGCGGATAAGCGATATTTTAATATTCTTTTCTCGAGGTTCCGACAGCTCAAGCATGTGAGGGGCCAGGTGGTGATAACGCTCCACCGCGGAATTGATGTCTGCAAGCGATGATCCCATGTTCTCCAGTATCTCAGATAGAAAACCGGATCGGTCTTCCTTGGTCCATTTTTGAATGCGATAGAGAATATCCCTTTCGGAAAGATGTCGTGCAGCCAACTCAAATATAGAATAACTTAACGAAAGCAGGTCGCTATCAGCCTGCTTGTGATAGGGACTGTTCACCTCCGTCAGCAAGGTGACATCGCTTTTAAATGAAGGGCTGAATAATTCCAGCATTTTACCGGCTTCCTCAACTCCCGTCCAGCAGAGATAATTGATCATCTTGCGCGAAAGGCGGATCAGTAATTTGGGATCTGTTTGTTTGAGCATGTCCAGGATAACCCACCATTCACTTTTCTGGTCTTTGTTCACGGCCAGCTCCTGATCGAAAACAGATTTAAGTTTTTGATGTAAGATGAAGAGTGAGCACCTTTCTGCAAGGGCATCAATGAGTTTTCGTTCTTCTTTTAAAAAAGGTCCTTCATCCGATTGTGGACGTTCTTTGGTATAAAACACTGCAATTTCGCCTGAGAGGATTGCCTGAACGATGATAGGCGATCTGATGACCCAGGGCGTTTCGGTGAAATCATCAGAAGTAAATACCTGATTAAAACAGGTTAGTTTCACTTTGCAGATTTCAGGGTATTGCCATCCGGATGGAATAACGCGTACCAGTTCATTGCACATTTCTGCATTCGAAAGTGTAGATTTATTAAGTATCTCCTGCACTTCGTACAAACAGTTGAGCTCTTTGGCTCTTTCTTTCAATTCCAACATCAGTTGGTCGAGCGGTTTGTTACTGGCCATGTTAACTGTATTTAAGTAAACTGGATAACTCCTCTGCCTGAGCGGCCATCTACCTTAATGGACAATGGTTGTTGGAGCCTTACATGTTTTATCGCTTCGGTTTCATTTACAATATGTTGCGAGTTGAGCCAATCCCAATTGATGGGATACTCGCCCGAATAAGGTACGGAAAAATAAAGCACCCGGAAACTGGTTACATTGTGAAAAAAGTGTGATCCCTGGCTCAGTTCGGAATTCATCCCCGCCAATGGCGCTTCCACGATGGTTTTCGCTCCCGAAATTTGTCCCCAGTTTACCGGAATACCTGCCCATGCATCCGAGGTTCCCCAACGACCAAATCCTATTAACAAGTAAGGTTTTTTTTCTTTGCAGAGCAATTCATTCATGTGGTCAATTTCTAATGCAATTTTCTGTGTCAGGGAAGCATCAAAAACTCCCGGTTTCATATAAACGATGTCCAATATATCGTTGTTGATGCCATTGCCCAACACTTTAGGTGATGAACAGAGCACGTCAGGCTCTTTGAGTTCCACAGTATTCACTTCAACTTCTTCAGTGGAAACCACCATGGGGCGTACCTGTAAAAAGCCAAATTTGGGCTTTTGACCCGGAGCGAAAGTCATGGCAAATTCGATTTCAACAGCGGTTCCGTAGTCCTGTTCGCATAGATGCAACAGATGGATAATGAGTTGGTTAAATGGGATGTCATCAAGACGCAGCAGGGGCGCGAAATTGAGTAACCGGGCACCGTTTTTACCAACCCCCATGACCAGACGACCCGAATGAGGATCTAACGTGGAGGCCACCCACCGGAGTGTTTTGTCTTCTTCGGCCTTTTCCAGGTCTGGTTGGGCCAAATATTCCGTTTCTTTCAACGGATCGTATGCAGGTGCCGTGCCCATATTAACCGCCCAGAATTTTGTTTGGGTGATTTTTAATAAATCGTAAACGGAGCCCACGGGTGGATCGGCTTTGGGAAAAGCCGGGGAATACGACCAGCAGAGTCCCCCATCTACTACTGTTTTTCCCAAACCTAAGGCCAGACTTACAATGCCGTCAGTGGGAGAAGCATTGCCGAAGGCATAATAATTACGCGAACGTGCAACCCCGGCACATTCAGGATAAAATCGGTCGCCATGGCGCAGGCCTACCACTTCCTGTATAATCAGAGCCATTTTCTCGTCTCCGGAAGTATGTTGCGTTGCTTTCACGTAGTCGCGCGCAACCTTAAAGAAGGTGCTGGCATACACATATTTGATAGCTTCAACCAGTTTGTTGAAACGAGTGGTCGTGTCGGGTTGGTTGTTTGGAGTCATCTTGGTGCCGTAAATACCTGCAAAAGGCTCACCTAAGGCATCTTCGAGCATGGAACTGGAGCGAATAGCCAGTGGTGAATGAACCTGGGCAATGAGTGCACGCAGATCACCAAGGATTTCCATTGGCAACGCCGCTTTTTGAAAGGCATGGGCAATGCGGTCGTCTGGTAACCCGGACAAGGAGATGTCGTACAATTTGTTCCGTTTCATGAACGCGTCAAATACATCTGTTCTGATGACGGTCATGGCAGGAATCCCAATGTCGATGCGGTCAAACTGACTTTTGAGTTCGGAGGTGTTCAGGAATTGATTGATACGTGCCAGACCAGTTGCTTTTCCACCAATGGATCCATTGCCAATGGTTGTAATCCGGTTTTCTGAGTTTAAAAACAAACTGCGGCCAAAGGCAATCAGGTTGTCGGGGAGTTCTGTCATAACGATGTTCTTTACTCATTTCAAAGATAGTAATTTCCGTTTCACGGATGAGAGCCTACTTAAAAACGAGTACAAGATTCGTAGCCTGATAGAGAGTGGCTTAATTAATAACCACCTTCCTGATGATTTTTCTGTCCCCGAACAACATTTCAACCAAATAGATGCCCGGCTTAAGTGAGGTTACATCTATCCGGGTAAGGTGTCGATCTACATCCCCGGCCTGAACGGTATTTATTTTTAAACCCAACAGATTATATACAGTGACTTCAACGAGTGGCCCTTTATCGAATTCAATATTTAATTGATCGTTAGCCGGATTGGGATATATTCGTATCTCGTCGTTCTCCGAAAACCAGTTGATTGTCAGTATAGTGGCCGTGGGTGGAAACACAATGTTGTCAAGCCAGGCACAGTCTGCACCCCCTGAAGTATTGATATCTTTTTCGTAAGACCATTTGAGTAGATGTACTCCGGATGAAATGGAGTAAGTTTCTCCATCCCAATCATATTCACCGGCCCATTCGCCAGCCATGGTTCCGTCAATATAAAAACGGAGGTAGTCGTAATCCGCTTCTGAAGAAACCTTTCGCCAATAGGTCAGATTATCGGAAGATAAAACCTCCAGTTCAATGATTAGCTCTGAAGTTTGTTCATCACCTATAGCTCCTGATTTAGCCGAGAAATCCCCGGCAAATGGATCTGCACCGCTAACCATCCATGGCTGATTGCCCCCATGCTGCCATTCGAAACGAGAGAAATCCCCTGTTTCAAAATCTTCCATCACCAGTCCTACCGGGATATAATAGGTTGCAACCAGTTGGTAGGCACCACTTGAAAGTAAGTAGGTGAATTCAATCAATGAACCCACCGATGTATTTTCGTCAATGGTAATTTCGAAACCGGCTGTTTTTGACTGGTTTGTGAGCAGGTCTTGCAATGATAGCGATGAAGGGTTTATGGTAACATGCGGACTTGTGGCGGACAGGCTGATTTGCACATTAAAACAGTCGCTGTGGCCGAAGTTGGATGCATCAATCGCGAGTGTATCCGTCTCTCCGGGATCGAGGGATCCACTGTTGTTGCCGCCAGTCGCGTCGAAAATAACGGGTGTTCCCAAACTCAGAACGGGAGCCTGGGCCGTGATTCCAAAACCCGAATCCCAACTGTCGGTTTCTGTTTGGCAATGAAGCGTAAACGCGATGCTGTGCTGGTCGGGAATGCTGTCGTGCAAGTACACGGAGAACCCATTTTCAATAGTCGCTTGTTGTCCGGACGGCACATTTCCATAATTTTCGATGGTGTCGGTGATGGTCACGAACGGATCGATGGAAGAAAGCGTAACGGTCAGGTTATTGGCGTCACCCAGTCCTACATTTCCAACAGTTACCGTCAGCATAATGGTTTCGTTATAATCGGCCTGCTGATTGTTGTTACCCGATTCGTCATTGATTTGAACATCACTGAATACCACGTATGCACCTTCAGCGGGGATAAACTGTATGCTAAAGCTGGTTGGCAGACAATTTCTTCCCACCACAAACA
>PCUL01000009.1:0-503 GCA_002771745.1 Bacteroidetes bacterium CG18_big_fil_WC_8_21_14_2_50_41_14 | reverse complement strand
TGTGTTGGTGATTCCTGTCCCACATAGAATACCCTCTTTCAGGACGGAGCAGGTGAACTCTGTCATGGGAATTCCGTCCGATAGCACACTAACCTCGGTGGAAGCAGATCCGATAACAATTTCATCTTCATAGCTTACATCGATTGAAACAGGCTCATTTGTCCAGACACTCATGGCCGGGTCGCCAAAAGTGTTGAGGTCATAAAAATTCCAGCGAAGCGCACCTTCTTCCCATTGTCCGGAAGCTTCAACCCAGGGTGCTGTTTGTATCTTACTCTCTTTAAAGGCGTTGCCTAAAAATCTCATTTCTTCGCCATATAAGGCGTCCATCATTTCACGGTGCAGGTGAGCAGCCGGGCCCTCGGTCTGGCCTTCGTTAAACCAGCCAAAACGAGAATTTCCCATCACTGCTACTGCAAAATTGTCGATGGTTACCATTTTCTCAAGGATGCAATCGCTGGCATCAAAGGCACCACAATCGCATCCATGTGTTTGCAGTAAAG
>PCUL01000357.1 GCA_002771745.1 Bacteroidetes bacterium CG18_big_fil_WC_8_21_14_2_50_41_14 | reverse complement strand
ATAGTATAGAGCAGAATCAGTAAAGCCGTGTTCAAGATACGTGAGGCTTAGTCCGATATAGTCAGAAGTCAACTGCATACCATCAGGTTGCGGTTTGATATTCAGCAGTTTTTTGTAATAAAGCCGTGCACTGTCAAACTCATTTAAATCATAATAAAGATTGGCCATTTGTCTATATACCAATGCTTTTGATTTTTCATCTTTGATACTATCTGCAAAATAAATGGCCAGATGGAGCATTATCAAACTGCTGTCATAATTTCTGCTTTCCTGATATTGATTTGCCTGTTCACAATAGGTTTGAACTACTGAATCGGTGCTTGCACTCAAACCATCAGACATCATAAAAAAAAGGGAAATCGACAGCAACAGGAATTTACCTGGCCTACAACAACCAAAATGTAACCTGGCTCTTTGATATTGTAAGTTCCTAATGCACATCTGTTAACAGGGTTGGTAAGCTTATGCTGTAAAATTAATAAAAAGTTCCAATTTGCATCAGGTGGTTTACTATTGGTTAACTTTGCATCCGATTTTTCGCGTTCTGCGAATAAAAATAAAATAACGAATGGCTAAAAACCTTCAGAATATGTACCACAAACCAGCTACTCTTTTTTTCTGCCTCCTGCTCTTGGCAAGTCCTGTGCTGTCGCAGGAAAGCACGATTTCAGCCGAAGATATGGCCACTTACAAGGTGGATGCCGAACAGTTGGTTTCTTACCTTGAAGGAACTTTAAATTTTCTGGGCGATCCCAATGAAGTGATTGCGGAAAAAGACATCATCTTTAATGAAAGCTACCTGAAGATTTTTCAGGATGCCGAAACACAAGTTGAAGACGATTTGGACAATACGCGCAAAACTCCTTTAAACAAAGATGTCCAGGCCTATCTAAAGGATGTCATGTTTTTCTATAAAAAAGTGACGTTTTCGTTTCATATCAATTCCATTGATCAGATGATCAACCAAAACGGACAGGTTTTTTTTAAAGTCACAACCAACCGTAACTTGCAGGGCATCACGGTAAATGGCGACACCGTAAACAACAACCTGGTACGGTATTTTGAGATGAACCTGAATCAGCAAAAAAAAGACCTGAAAATAGTCAGCATGTACACCACCAGGCTCAATGAAAGGGAAGAAATGAGACATTGGTGGAACAACATGAGTTCCTCCTGGAAACAGGTTTTTGGTCGCTCGGTACTGGTATACGACACCTTGCCTTTTATGAATATCATTCATTTTTCTGATAGCTCACTGGTTACTTTTAGGTGGATTGAAAATCGGGTGGAGATTTCCCGACAAACACTTCCTGATGACCAACGCGAGGAATATGCTGATGACAGTACCCAAATAAACTCAACAAATACGGCAATTTATGTTCAGGTACCTGATACGATAAAAGCCGATGTGGCGGTTCTATACAAAATACTACGCGCTTTCAGGGCACAAAAGAAAATTTCTATCGCACATGACCATGTGATAAGAAACCTGGATCCGCTTTCAGAACTCACTGAACTGGTAGAATTGGACATGAGTTTTACCTTAATAGGTGACCTGACACCCATCAGAAACCTGAATAAGCTGGAGATGCTCAATA
>PCUL01000372.1 GCA_002771745.1 Bacteroidetes bacterium CG18_big_fil_WC_8_21_14_2_50_41_14 | reverse complement strand
TTATAACGAGAAAATATTTCTTTTAAGTGAGAAGCTTGTTTATTCTGATGCTTTAAAACCAATATGGACATTCGTAACCTGATGCTTTTCAACAGAAACACATACTACTTTTTCTTGTTCAAATAGAACAATATTTTTCCCGCCTTGATGAAGTGAACTATTAAAAATAATTCCATCAGTTCCTGTAATATATCTAATGAATTCACAAATAAATTGTGTTGGAATATACTCTAATTCAGAATCATAACGCCGTAGGGGTTTAGACAGGTCATAACTAATATATTTTTTCAACAACCTGCTTTTAGCATATTCCATCAGGGTCCCCATATTTTTAAAAGCACTTACTTCTTCGGTAAAATCCACCAAAACAAGTTCATGATCAAACATTATTACAAACTTACCAATACTAATTTCATCAAGAAACGTAGCACGAATTTCATAAAAAGTTGTATCTATTGATTTACAAAGGTAAAGATATGGGATGCCCAGAGGATTAGCCCTCCCACTTGCAGCCTTTTCTTTAAGTGGGCTACCCATCTCATCCACTTTAAAGGCTATATCTCCTGCGTTTTTATGAATTCTTGCTCTATAAAGTTCCGTTTCATTTGGCAAAACTATCTGTTCATTAAAATAGCTGTCCCACCCTAGATCAAAAATCTCTGAAATATCAGTAAGGAACCTCCTATTCCACTTTAAATCCAGCTTTAGTTTTTCCCAGTAAGAAATAGACTCAACAATTTCAGGCATATATTTTACTTTTTTTTCGGGATCATAATTTGCACATGCCAATAACAACAGAACTTCTGATAGCAGTACTTTACCGTCACTTTTATGCGAGAATAAATTCCAATCACGAGCTATCAAATCAATAAAAATCTCCCCATCTGGATCATCAATAAAAAGATAAAAAAATTCTGAAAAAAAATCTCTTAATTCATATAAATCAACAACCTCGACATCATTATCATAACAAAAATCACATCGCCCCTTGTCCTTTGAATGGGTCTCAATAAAACTTTTTAATTCAATATCATTAAAACAAGAAGCACAAACGTTCATAACTACACTGAGGTGTTGATTATATTATTCATTAATTCCATATGGTTTTTAATAGAAATTTTCTTAACCATTCCTAGCCCTGGATATTTTCCTTCCTGATAATAATGCCTCAATTCATTGGATGCGATAGTAAATATACTTTTTTCATCCAAAAACTGAATGGCTTTCGCCGCTGCCTCAGCAAACTTGCCCTGTATATTTGCAATATCATCATTGGTTTCAGAGGTAAAATGCCTTACCCAAACTTCCTTATTTGTTTTTTCATAAGTCAGATGTATTGAAACCGCATAAGGAGCGCCTCCCCCTTCAGTGAAATCGCTGACAAGAATAGTGTAATCTGAAAACCCACCGTAATTATCATCTTTATAATACAGATGCTCCTCCGTAAATTTTTCTTCTGGAACACTAAGATAGTCTTTGTTTCGCTTCTGTGCATTAAAATTGTCATCAAGCCTAATGAGAATTTTGTCTTTATTCTTAAGCTTTCTCAATAATGTTCTGTTTTCTTTTGACACAATGAATTTTACCTGTGGCATCATTACAAGCTCTTCAAACTGTTCATTGCTACTATCTGTTATGTCTGAACAAATAAGCATAACATTTTGAAACCAAAATTCATTGATAAAATCCGTCACCATTTGATAGTTATTGGTAAGCAAAAAGGAAGGAATCCACTTTGATGTATCCGCCAATTCTGTTTTCAGTTCCTCTGTTATCAGATGAATCGTGTTAGATCCATTATTAAAATCACCCTCATTAGGATTAAGGATCAATGCAAATTTCACATTACCTTCAATAAGCTTTGGGATGGCCAATTTCATACTATTGAAGGTGTTCTTCACTGGCTCAATGATAGGAATTACATTATTAGTGTCACCATGCTGAAGTGCAAATTCTCTTAATGCAATTAATTCAAATTGTCGTCCTCTTAAATAAGGATAATACATAACATTAGATTTGAATAGGTTTGTTCAGTTTTAAAAATAATTGTTGATAGGTTTCTGCATTAATATTCATTGCTAACCCTAATTGACGTATTTCGCGGTAAAAATTCGATAAAATATTAGTATTAGATTTTCTGCTTTTTAATTGTTCTATGAACAACATGTTTAATTTATCATTGGGAATTTCCATGATTAAACTTCTACAAGAATTAAACATTTCATAGCTATTCACATTAGGCAGCTCTCCATAATATTTTTCAACAATACTTTTATACTCGTGCGATCTAATTGAACGAATTATTGCTTCAGGATCTATTGTCTTATTCTCTTTTGCCGACCTAATTGTTCTCATTTTCAATGATCTCGGATACTCTTTTAGTTCTATTATTCCAAAAGACTCATCTTCTTTCAAATATTTTTCAACCAAAGCTTCATGGGTTACAATATAGCATTCTTTAAATAATTTAGTGTAGTCAGCCATTTGTCCATTTAACCGCTTATCTGAATCTAATTCTGTTTTTATTTCAAAAGCCTTGCTTGTACCATTAAATAGCACTACATCAGCAATAGAATTACCCACCCTAAATTCGTTGATCGCAATTGTATCTTTCACCCCATATGCGGCTATAAGCAATTCATTGATAAATGTGTTTTTATACATATATTCATTACGGTAGTGCTTTCTTAGCTCATTATATATATATCGAATGTAATCATAATACGTTTCAATGCTACGTCCTACCTTTAAGGAATCAAACCTTTCAATTTTTGAATCTATAAAAGAATAATCATTATACCTTAACAGTCTTAAAAATGAAGTTGTTGAAAAGACAGAAGAATAGCTTCTCATTTTATCTTGCATCATATTTATTTTCGACTCTGTCATTTTCAATAAAATTTTCGTTTCAAAACTACTTAAATAGAATCAGTTATCCTAACAATAACTATAGTTTATTACTATAGTTGTAAGTGGGTCTTAAAGTACTGCATTGCTAGTATTCTTCTATCAAATGCAATAATACAACAATTTGCATTATTCAAAAAATCAGATCTATTTTGCTTCAAGGAACCACTTCCGTTTCAATAATCACCCCGCCCTCGGATCCCCCTTCACTCCTAATTTCGCCAGTTTCATCACTTCCACCGAAGCATAACCAAACTCCGAAACTACCTTGCCCAGAATCAGATAAACGCCATGTCCGCGAAAGGGATAGTTTTTGAGTGAATCGGGGAAGTGGGTGGTATCGAAAAACTCACCACAGACATCGGTAAAGGTGCCGAAATGCATGAGCTCACCTTTGATGGTTTTCACATATTTAATGGTGACCAGCAAGCCTACCATCCGCACAACACCACCTACCCTGTTGTCCAGTTCACAAGCCATAACCTCACCCCGGAAGGAAGTGTTAAGCAAATCGAAATAGCTCATGGTGAGCGGGAAACCCAGCAATTCTATTTCGTCGTAGGCATCTTCCAGCGGGTTGTACTCCAGGGTCGGGAGCTGAAACTGTTTACTTCTGCTCTCGAACAGCCGCAGGTTTTTCGGGACAGGCTTGGTGTTTTTCTGAAACAGGTGCGCCTCCCACAGCAGTTGTGCCTTGCTTTTACCGGTAAACCGGAAAGCGCCAATACGTATTAACAAAATCAACTGCTCCATGCCGGGATTCACACGACGTATCAAATCCTCCAGATCCGTAAAGGATCCATTTTGCTGGCGTTCGTCAAGCATTTTCCTGGTGAACTTATTTTCAAGACGGGCCACATGGATAAATCCCGTAAAAATATCCTTTCCGGTAATGGAAGTCTTTTCGTAACTGCGGTTTACACAAGGCAGATGCAAGTTCCCACCCTGACGGCGTGCCTCGTAAAAATACACCCAGGTATGGTAAAACCCGCCAAAATTGTTGATCACCGCCACCTGAAACTCCAGAGGAAAATAGGCCTTTAAGTAAAGACTCTGAAAGCTCTCCACCGCATAGGATGCCGAATGTGCTTTGGAAAACGAATACCCGGCAAAGCTCTCAATCTGCCTCCACACCTCACGTGTGATCTCCTCATCAATTCCACGCTCACGGCAATTGCTAAAAAACTTGTCGATAATGTTCTGAAACTCCTGCTTCGACCTGAACTTGCCACTCATGGCGCGGCGTAGCACATCGGCATCGGCCAGGTCGAGTCCTGCAAAATGATGGCACACCTTCAGCACATCCTCCTGATAAACCATCACGCCAAAGGTTTCTTCCAGTTGGTCTTTCATCACCGGATGCAGGTAGCGCACACTTTCGGGATGGTGAAAACGCAGAATATACTCACGCATCATGCCCGAACGGGCCACTCCCGGCCGGATGATGGAGCTGGCAGCCACCAGCGTGAGGTAGTTGTCGCACCGAAGTTTTTTGAGCAGCCCGCGCATGGCCGGGCTTTCGATATAAAAACAACCGTTGGTTTCGGCTTTCCTCAACTGATCGCATACTTTGGGATCATGTTTAAATTTCTCCACCTGATGGACATCCACTTCGATGTCGCGGTTAGCCCGGATAATATCCACCGCCTCTTTGATGTGACCAATGCCCCGCTGACTGAGGATGTCGATCTTTTCAAAACCAATGGATTCGGCCACGTACATGTCCCATTGCGTAGTTGGAAATCCTTTGGGCGGCAGATCGAGGGCGGTGTAGGCCGTGATGGGTTCTTCGGATATGAGTATACCACCGGCGTGTATGCTGCGTTGGTTGGGGAAATCTGTCATCATCAACGCGATGGAATGGATGTGGCGGGTGAGTTCGCTCTTGCCCACTTCCTTCATGGGATTGGCCGTCAGGCTGTCAATCTCACCTTTGGGCAAACCATGAACTTTTCCCAACTCGCGATAAATGGATTTCCCTTTAAAAGTAACTGAGGTTCCCAGAAAAGCCGTGTGCTTGCGACCATAGCGCTTAAAAATGTACTCTTGTACTTCTTCCCGGTCTTTCCAGGAGTAATCGATATCAAAATCGGGAGGACTGCTTCGTTTGGGATTGAGAAAGCGCTCAAAATACAAATCCAGCTCAATTGGATCCACATCGGTTATTTTCAGACAATAAGCCACCATGCTGTTGGCGCCGCTGCCCCGTCCCACATGATAGTACCCACACGACATGGAATACCGGATGATATCCCAGGTGATGAGAAAATAAGCCGAAAACCCCAGGTGATGAATGATTTCAAGTTCGCCATGCACCCGCTTCAATGCTGTTATATTGCTTGGTTTGTATCGGTATTTGAAGCCATCCAAGGCTAACTTTTCAAGCAGCACCCGGTCATCCTGCAGGTTTCCGGTGAAGGTTTTCTTGTTTTTAATGCTTTGATAATCAAACCCGAAGGAACAATTATCAAGCAGCTGCCGGGTATTTTTTATCAGTTGAGGATAAGCCTCAAAGGACTTTTCAAGCGCTTCAGGCGACACAAAGACCTCATCCGAAGGAGCGTGCATGTGTGGTTTCAGGTGACTCAACAACAGGTTGTGGTCGATGGCCCGGAGATTTTTGTGCAGGTACCAGGAAGCTTTATCGGTAAAGGTAACGGGCTGTAGCACCACCATCTTTTCAAGTGCCCGGGTTTTTACTTTGATGAGCTGATTTATTTGGGTCGGTTTTACACCGATGTATTCATGATCGTGCAACTCCCTTTCAGGATTGAAGCCATAGGGGTAGATCAAAAAAACCTCCGAGAACTCCTGCTGTAAGCTGCTCATGTTGCCGTTGGGGAATTCTTTCTCTTTCAGGTTAATGGCGGTCATAAAATCGTTGAGTTCCATAAACCCTTTGTTGTTGCGGGCTATCCCAATAAACAGCAACTTATCGCCATCGCGGAACTCCATCCCTGCCACCGGTTTGATGCCCGCTTCTTGCGCCAGCCGCACAAAATCCAGTATCCCTGAAGAGTTGTTGATGTCGGTGAGTGCCATCGACTTCACACCCAATGCGGTTGCCTGCTCCAACAGTTGCTCGATGGAACAGGTGCCGTAGCGCAGGCTGTAGTAGGAGTGTGTGTTAAGGTACATGGTTTTGGATTTAAAAACTTTTCCAAAATTCCAAACTTTGGAAAAGCTCTGACTTACACCGAAGGCGGGCGACAACTGATTCCCCGCAGAATGGACTTAGCCCCATAGCGCAGGCGAATCTGGTCCATGGCCTTATACAAATCCGGCATATGCGGATCTTCGTCAAACAGGTCGAGTTGTTGATTTCCGCCCACCAGTTGGCTAAACCGCACGCCAATCAGACGGATGAGCATCCTCCGGGTATAAAGCCGTTCGAAAAGGCTCAGTGCCGTTTTAATCAGCACATGATCGAAAGAGGTGTATGGCAACTGCTGTTGCAGGGTATGGGTATCGAAGTTGGAATACCTGATTTTAACCGTTACACAACCGGTAAGAAACTGCTTTTTCCTCAGTTCAAAAGCAATCTTATCTACCATCGAGATCAAGAGGTTACGCAAAAATACCACATCGGTGGTATCCTGATTAAAGGTATGCTCGGTGCTGACGGATTTGCGTTCGGAATATTGCACCACCGGCGTGGGATCGATGCCATTGGCTTTGTTCCACACCACCAGGCCGTTTTTGCCCATCACCTGAATCATCATCTCCGGCGGAATCATGCTGAGGGTCTGGATGGTGGAAACGCCCATGGAGCGAAGCAACCGGAAACTTTTGTTGCCGATCATGGGGATTTTACGGATAGACAACGGAAACATAAACGGCTTTACCTGCTGTTGCGGCACATGGATGCCCCCATTGGGTTTGGCCTGTCCGGTGGCCATCTTCGACACGGTTTTGTTCACCGAAAGGCCAAAGGAAATGGGCAATCCCGTATTTTTAATGATGCGTTCGCGCAGCTCCTGCGTCCACTTGAGCGAGCCAAAAAAGCGGTCCATCCCGGTGATATCCAGATAATGTTCATCGATGGAAGCCTTTTCGTACACGGGAGCCTGCTCGGCGATGATCTCCGTTACCAAACGCGATTGTTTGGAATACTGCTCCATGTCGCCGCGGATAAACACCGCATCGCTGCACAGCTGTTTGGCCATCCGCATGGGCATGGCCGAGTGCACCCCAAAACGACGGGCTTCGTAGCTGCATCCGGCCACCACTCCTCTGTCGGACATGCCACCGATGATCACCGACTTGCCCATAAGCTCCGAGTTATGCAGCCGTTCCACCGACACAAAAAACGTGTCGAGATCAAAATGTGCAATGGTTCTGTTATTTATTTCCATTTTTTTAGTCAGAATACTTGACAATTAAAAATAATGTTGTACTTTTGATTATTATTTAATCATTTATTTGATTGCAATTTAATCATTTTTTTAACCTTTTATCATCGTTAGCTAAGAAATTTTTAAACTAAAAACAGTTTCATCATGTATTTCAACAGCAACATCAAACTATTGCGCAAGCGCCGTGGCCGTACCCAGGACGAGGTCGCCTTTACACTCAACATGAAGCGCCCCACCCTGAGCGGGTACGAGAATGGTGTGGGGACACCCAACCTCGGAGCACTGATGCAGTTCTCTGAATATTTTGGTATTGCCATCGACACCATGGTAAAAGTCGATCTGAGTGCACTCACCGAAAGCCAGTTTCATCAACTTGAAAATGGTTACGATGTATTTATCAAAGGGAGCAAACTAAGGGTGCTGGCAACCACAGTTGATCAGAACAACGAAGAAAACATCGAACTGGTAAACGAAAAGGCGCGGGCAGGCTATGCCGTAGGCTATGCCGATCCTGAGTACATCCGCATACTGCCTACCTTTAAACTTCCGTTTTTGTCGAAACAGAAAAAATACCGCACCTTTCAGATCAGTGGCGACTCCATGCTGCCCATTCCCGATGGTTCGTATGTTACCGGAGAATATGTACAGGACTGGAATTTTATCCGAAACCACCATGCCTATATCGTCCTCACGCACGAAGAAGGAATTGTGTTTAAGGTGGTTGAAAACAACATCAAAACTACCGGCTCGCTGAAACTTCACTCGCTCAATCCCCATTACGATCCATTCGATCTGGGCGTAAACCAGGTAAAGGAAATCTGGAAATTTGTAAACTACATCAGTTCGCAGGTACCCGAACCCAACAAAGAAAAGGACCAGATGGCTGAAGAATTGTTACTGCTTAAAAAACAGGTGCAGGCCATCCAAATGAAGTTGAATCTGTAAGCGACCAACTGCATGAGTCAGTATGCCATTGTTGATATTGAGACCACCGGATTAAGTCCTTCGATAGAAAAAATTACCGAAATCGCTATCCTGATACACGATGGGACGAAGGTAACAGAGACTTTTTCCACCCTTATCAATCCTGAAATAAAGATCCCCTACCGCATCACCCAGATGACGGGCATCAACAACCGGATGGTGGAAGATGCGCCCAAATTTTATGAGGTGGCTAAAAAAATTGTGGAGATTACCGAAGACAGAATTATTGTTGGTCACAACGTTCGTTTCGATTACAGCTTTATACGCAACGAATACAAAAGCCTGGGCTATGAATACCAGAGGCAAACACTTGACACCATTAAACTTTGCCGGAAACTAATCCCCGGACAGCCTTCCTATGGACTGGGCAATCTTTGTAAATCGTTAAGAATAGACAACCATGCCCGCCACCGTGCCGAAGGCGATGCAATGGCCACCACCAGGTTGTTTGAGTTGCTGCTCAGCCTGGAGAACACTCCGGAGAAAACAAACCTGACAGGAATGCAGTCATCTTTGAGTAAGTCACTTATCGAAAACCTGCCCAAAGAACCGGGTGTGTATTATTTTTATAATAAAGACAACGAACTCATTTACGTGGGAAAGTCGATTAATATCCACGATCGGATTCTGTCGCACCTGAACAACAACCTGAATAAAAAGGCTGTGGAAATGCGCAATTCCATTTCCGACGTGCAATTCACCCTGACGGGAAATGAATTGGTGGCGTTGTTGTTGGAATCATCCGAAATAAAAAAACACCAGCCATTATACAACCGTGCCCAACGCAGAACATTCTATAACCAGGGCTTGTACTCGTTTTTTGATGACGAAGGTTACCTGAATTTAAAAATCACACGGGTCATCGCTTCGCTCAACCCACTGTACACCTATAGCTCGGTAAATGAGGGCAGAAGCCATGTGGAGATGCTGATGGAAGAATACGGACTTTGTCAGAAACTGTGCGGCTTGTACGACACCCAGGGACCTTGTTTCCATTACCAGATTCACCAATGCAAAGGTGCCTGTGTGGGTGAAGAAACCAAAGAAAGCTACAATTTGCGGGTTCAGGAGGCATTGGATAATTACCATTTTGAACACCAGAACTTTTTATTGATTGTGGATGGCCGCCATCCTCATGAAAAAGCCATTGTAAAAGTAGAAAATGGTCGGTACAGGGGATTTGGCTACGCGGACGAAACCTGCGACCTGAACAATACGGATCTGTTACACGAATGTATCACTTCCTATTCCGATAACAAGGAAGTGCGGGGGATCATTAAAAGTCACTTGAGGAACAACCCTGACGTGAACCTGCTATTGTTTTAGCATGACAGCCCTTCGGTTTTAGTCGCCATGGTGGCTTGATAAAATGTCAATTAACAGGGCTATCTAATTGGTTTACATGGCGATAAAAAATAATAAAACAAAGGTTGCCAGTTTTCAAAAAGGTATTACTTTTGCCCCCGGAGAGTTGGCAGAGTGGTCGATTGCGGCGGTCTTGAAAACCGTTGACCCGCAAGGGTCCGGGGGTTCGAATCCCTCATTCTCCGCCAGCTGTCAAAGCAAAAGAATGAAAACCACCGTAAAACTCAATGTTGACGGTGGTTTTTGGTTTTTAGGTGGTGCTGTAAAACGCATTTCAAAGGGTATGCAGGAAGTCTTTTTTGTTTTTTGCAGCTTGAGCTGAAAAGGTATGAAAACTGAACTTATTTAAACAGGTTTACATATTCAGTAAAGATGAAAATACGATTGCGTCTGAAGCCAGTTATTTCGTTCAGGATACCAAGTTTTACAAAATCGTTGATCATACGTAGGGCGGTAGAGGGGTTTACCCCCAGGATATTTACTACATCGGTGCTGTCGACTATCGAGCGACCATAAAACTGGTTCAACAACTGCTGAGCTTTTTTTGTCTTTTTACCCAATGTAATAATTTTTTATGAGTATCCGTTTTAATACCTGATTATTTGAATCTGACTTCATTCAACTCACCCCCACCCCTTCTCTTCGCTAAGAGAGGAGAGCTGGCTCAAAGATTAGGAGGGTGAGGTGTGTTAAATTAATGCTTCGGAGGAATTTGTAAATCTTTTGCATTGTTTTTATCGATTAGGTAAACAACCGGATACTCATAATAATTAAATACGCCGGAAGGTTTTTGAATTGATTATTAGATGATTGGCTGTGGCATTGTAATTGTACCCGCCTTTCTACTGGTCAGGCAGGCTAAAAAAAAACGAAGGGAAGGTGCTAGTTGGATTCTGTTCAATTTAATCTGGTATTACTTTCCGGATGGTGTGCAATGATAAAACCATTAACATTTTCATTTAAATATTAATTTTAGTTTGACATGTAAAAATGATTCCATACGCGTATCTTTGTCTTTTTTTGTGAAAAGATTAACACATTAATAGATTGCTAACCTTTCAGGTTTAAATTTAAAACGTGCAAAATGACTGATAACGCCAATGACAAAGTGAGTTGCATCTGTTGTAAGTTTATGTCACCAATATTTAACAACCTTAGCAAACAGGAATTGAATTATCTTAGAGAGATCAGCCATGAGGTTGTATTTCAAGCCGGCGAAATTATTTTTAAACAAGGAACACCATTGACGCATGTTATTTGCATCAGTAGTGGGGCAACCAAGTTGTATGTAGAACTTTCGGGCAAAAAAAAAATCATACTTCGGCTACTTTTACCTACCGATATTGCGGGAGTTTCCGGGATTAATTCAGATCACAAACATCATTTTTCTTTATCGGCAATTGAAACTACAAACACCTGTTTTATTGAAGTAAGTGCGTTTAAAAAAATCATTAGAGAAAACCCAACATTTGCCTACGGCATCATAGGTTATATTAATAATTCACACAACCGTTTGTATAGCAAATTAAAGAATTTTACACAAAAAAACACAAATGGTAAGGTAGCAGACACATTGTTGTATTTGGCTAATGAAGTTTATAATAATGACACCTTTGTAACGCTTCTTTCAAGGCAAGATATGGCGGACATGTCCATCACCACCAGAGAAAGCACCATACGAATCCTTAAAGAATTTAAAGATCAGTATATTATAGATTTTAGCGAAAAACATTTCGAAATACTTCAAAAAGAGTTACTTAGAAGGATCAGTCAATTTGGATAACCAGTTAGCTGGTATAAAAATATACATTACAAAACTGGCACTAAATTCTCCCTTTTGTATCCTAATGATCTATTACAATACTGTTTAAGACCATGCGGTTGATTTAAAATGGATCGGGTAAGATCGCGCAATCGAGACTGCTATCAATTAATAATGTGATATTAATCACATTCATTCCGTTTTTATCAAACTCGAGATTTGATGAGTATCACAGTCTTATATATAATTTGTACTAAAAGCTTTTATATTATTGATTTTAAATTAAACCTTAAATCAATCAACATGAAAGAAACAATTACTCGAGGAAGTTTTTTAAAGCGATCTGCTGTATTCACATTAGGAGCTACTGCAATTGCAACTGGTGCCGGATTGTTAATTCCAAAGTCTGCAAAAGCCAATACAAATAGGGCATGGCCATGGCCTTATGTAACCCTTGATCCGGAGTTGGCCCGCATTCGTGCTCATGATGATTTCTGGGGTGGAAATGCTTGTTGCTATGGTGTATTTAATGGGGTAATCTCCCTACTAAAAGATGCCATTGGAGAGCCATACGATACCTTTCCTACGGAACTAATGATATTTGGACATGGTGGAGGAGCCGGCTGGGGTGCGACTTGTGGTACCATTAATGGAGGAGCCGGAGTTATTTCATTGGTTTGTGCTAAAGCAGATTCAGATATTTTGGTCAATGAACTTTTTGGATGGTATACCCAAACGTCGTTTCCATCAACAATAAGTAACGGCTATGCTATGGATCACCTTTTTGGAATTGACAAGTTTGATGGCGACTTGGTTCAAACCGAATCAGGATCTCCCTTATGTCATTCCTCTGTTACAAAATGGTGCAACGAAGCCAATATCGCCGTGGATGCTCTCGAAAGGAAAGAGCGTTGTGCACGTTCTGCTGGTGATGTAGCTGCCAAAGTTGTTGAGTTATTAAATGAGCATTTTGCTGGCACGTTTGAACCTGGTTATGTTCCACCCGAATCTATTGCCACTTGCATGGCCTGTCATGGAAGCACAGGAACCCAGCACAACGTTGCTTCAAAGCAAGAGTGCGTAAGTTGCCATGGTGAAAATCCTCATGGTACTGGCGTTTTTGTTGGTAAGGTGAAAAATTTTGAATTGAGTCAAAATTATCCGAACCCTTTCAACCAAGCAACAACTTTTGAGTTTTCTTTAACTCAACCTGAAAAGGTAACCCTTGTCATCTATAGCCTGAATGGCGAACAAATAAAGACACTGGTTAGTGATCAGAAATTTTCTGAAGGAAAACAGACGCTAAAATGGGATGGTAGAAATGAATTTGGTGTCAATGCATCTCCAGGTATGTATATCTATCGCTTCAAAGCAGGTGATTCGATGAAATCATTGAGCATGATGAAAATGAAATAGTTAATATTTGATTTTCGCAACCTTGGTTTCAAATGTCTGGTTTCAAATGTTAGAAAAAATCGTTGTAAAAGAACTGATTTGAAAATAATTTGACTAGGATGATTTAGCCAGACTTGAAACAACAAAGCTACCTTTCTGAGGTGGCTTTGTTGTTTTAACGCCAAATTAATATAAAAACTTTTCGGAGGAGATAGTTAGTCATCACTAATCCTGTTTTCTGCCGCAAAAATATTAAAACGAAGGCTGTTACATATTATATAATGATATATAACAAAATTACAAGAACAAAGCAATCATCACCGGTAGTTCCACCAACGGCCGGATGACGGCGGCAAAATCCTACCCTGAATTCATACCAAGAATAGCGATGGCCACAGCAATGGCCAATTCAAAATTGTTGCTGGTAGCGGTAAACGACAAGTTGACTGATTGCTCTTGGTTGGCTCCTACTTTTTTACTCGTCATGAACAACAGCACAAACATTACTACAAAATAAATGAGCAATGGAATCGATATCAACACCACATCCAAAGGAATTTTAATAGGGTATTCACCTTTTAATAAAAATATAACAATGACTAATTCAAAGCCAACCTGAAACCTATTCCATTTGGGGTACCAGCAAAGTTAAGCGTGACGTCCATTTTGCACCTTTCCATGGCTTTTCGGTTGTTGGCTGCTTTTATCCCGCTGGAAATCCAGATGGGAATGCCCGCATTCGTCATCAACCCCCCTCCAAAAAACAGCGCTGCACCAATAAACCCAGCATTCCCGCTTTCTTCCTGGTATATCCCCGCTCCACAAGCCACCGCTCCGGCGAAAGTCAGAATCATCCCATTGTGGCTAATGCGCTTAGATTCGTTGTAGGTCTGCTGATAATAACCGAAATCATGTTTTTCCGTTGTATTATGCTTCAAGAGATTGAGCAGGGTTGAATCTATACTGGAATTTTCGTTGAGAAAAATCAACTTGCCATGAATGGAAATGGCTTTGGCAGGTTTTTGATAGTTATTGGCTTTTTTGGAATAATTTACCAGGTTACCTTTTAACACCGTGTTGATTTTACAGTTTGTAATAGAATCTCCGTTAATGGGATAGATAACATCAGTTTGCGCTTCAACCATCAAACTAACCAGTAGAATTGCCATTACATGGAATACATTATTCATTTTCATATTATTAAATTAACCAAATTGAATGACTTGCGATGCGAGTTGTTGTAGCGGATGTTTAGTGTTTGTAAAAGTATCAATATTTGCATGAGGAACTAAAAAGGGATAAAAAATATTGATTTATCACACAATCCAACTCAGAACATCCTTAAATCGACCTGTCGGCAAAGTGAATTTCCAAATAAGAAAATCTCCGAATATGTGCATTAAAAAGCCACGTATGCCGACCCAATTAATTATCAATGTGCACATTGGTAAAATTGATTTACAAGCAGGTAAACGGCAAAAAGCTATGGGATTGAATTATATGAGGTCATAAAATACAACCTGCTTTTTAATTCCGTTACTTTGCAAAATATTACACAACAATTTTCCGGGATTGTACATGACAAACGCAATAATTTTAATGGATGTTTCATGGGCAACAACCATTGTGGCTGTGGTACTCATGTGTTTTATTCCTTCTGCAAAAAAATCAATCCTGGCAATAGTTACAGTGATCATCAATGCCATGGTAACAAGCATCCCTGCGATCCAGGCTTTGGGAGGCGCCACAAGTGATTTTTCCTTTTACGCGGGAACTTTTTTAGGCGATGTACCCATCCGGATTGATGGACTTGCTGCATGGTTCATCCTGATCATCAACTTTACCTCCATCACTGGTGTGATATATGGTGCAGGTTATTTAAAAGCATACAAAAACGCAGCTTACAAGCTCAGTTTACACTGGATATTATTTATCCTGTTTCATCTTTCGATGATTTGGGTCACCCTGCTTCAAAACGGATTTGTCTTTCTTATCGCCTGGGAAATCATGTCGCTTTCGTCGATGTTGTTGGTGATTTTTGATGGCCATCTTCCCAAAACTTTGCAGGCAGGCGTCAATTATTTTGTACAGATGCACATCAGCATTGTGTTTTTAACCATCGGATTTCTATGGGTTTACCTTGAAACAGGATCGTTTGATTTTGATGCGTTTCAAACTTTTTTTACTTCCAACAACAACCTTTGGTTGTTTATCATCTTTTTTGTAGGATTTGGGCTAAAAGCCGGATTTATCCCGCTGCACAGCTGGTTGCCCCATGCCCACCCTGCCGCTCCTTCGCATATCTCGGGTGTGATGTCGGGGGTAATTGTAAAGCTGGGCATTTATGGGTTGATCCGGGTGATTTCATATGTGCAATCAGATTTTAACCTGTTGGGCGAACTCATCATCTCCATTTCCATACTTACAGGATTATACGGCATCCTCAATGCGGCTGTACACCGCGATTTTAAAAAAATGCTGGCCTACTGCACCATCGAAAACATCGGTATTATAGGCATTGGCATTGGTCTGGGTATGATTGGACTGGGAAGTCATTCGCCAATGCTTTATTATCTTGGCTTTGGAGGGGCGCTCCTGCATGTGCTCAATCACTCCCTGTTTAAATCGTTGCTCTTTTTTGCTGCGGGTTCTGTGTATCAACAAACCCATACACGCGACATGGAGCGTTTGGGCGGACTGATAAAAAGTATGCCTCAAACCGCCATTATTTTTCTCATTGGAGCCGTTGCCATCGCAGGAATCCCACCTTTCAACGGGTTTGTTTCAGAATTTGTAATTTACAGTGGACTCATCGAAGGTTTAAAGTCGGATAACATCAACCTGATCAGCCTGTTGATATTGTCGTTCGCGGGTCTCAGCCTGATGGGTGGTCTTTCGATACTTACCTTTACCAAATCTTTTGGCACTCTGTTCTTAGGTAATGAACGCGAAACCTTGCCTCACCAACCTCATGAGGTGAGCCGTATCATGCTTTTACCTCAATATCTTATCATTGCTGTTATGCTCAGTATAGCCTTTGTGCCACAGTGGTACCTGATCATCGTGGGAAATCTTTTATCAGGAATGGCAGTGGTTTCCCATCCAATTGCTGAGGAATTTGAAGTCTCTTCCCTGGCTGCCTATTCAAAAACGTTGAGTCATATCAGTTTATATTCACTGCTCTTTATTGCGGTAATTGGTCTCATTTGGATGATCAGGCATTTCGCACAAAAAAACAAGTCCATTATTATCGGAAATACCTGGGGTTGCGCTTATGTGGCACCAAACAACAGGATGCAATACACCGGAAAATCATACTCAAAACCCCTGGGTAAAATGTTCAGCTTTATGCTGATCGAAAAGAAAAGATACCCGGAAATAGTCTCCGGAGAAATATTTCCTCAACCCAGAAAATACTCGTCACACTACCTCGATTTTATTGAACATTATTTAATCGACTATGCAATCCGTCTCCTTTTGACGATTGTCAACTACTTTAAATTTATTCAAAACGGACGTGTACAATCCTACGTGATGTATGGCATCGTTTTTATTCTTACCATCTTTATCCTGACTCTGTTAAATCTTGTAAAATGACCATGATACCGGCTTTTTTAGCCATCTGTTTTTTCGTAATACTTACCATTCCATTTGTAGGAGTAAAATACAAGGGAATACTGGTATATTTGGCTATTGTGGTCAATGCCGGCCTTACGGGATACTTGGCTATACAAGCGTTGACAGGTCTGCCATTCGAAACTATTTTTCCAGGCAGTGCGGTCACCGGGGCCATTGCTCTTCGCCTGGATGCCTTATCCGCCTGGTTTATATTGATCATTAATTTTATTTTTATTACCGGTGGTTTTTATGGCTTCTTTTATATGAAAGCTTATCAAAACCAGAGTAAAAACCTCAGTCTTCATGGTATTGCTTTTCTTTTATTGTATAGTGCCCTCATCAGCCTGACGGTGATCCAAAACGGAATGGTATTTCTGATTGCATGGGAAATCATGGCCTTATCGGCTTTCGTTGGCGTGATTTTTGAACATGAGAAAATGGCTACCGTCAAGGCGGGATTCAACTATCTCATCCAGTCGCATGTATCCATCCTCTTCCTGATGCTTGGATTTATGTGGGCGGCTTACAAAACAGGAAGTTATGATTTTCAGGTGTTGAGTAACTATACGACAGGTGAGAAAGGCGCTGCCACCGTCATTCTGTTTACCACTTTTTTTGTTGGATTTGCCTTCAAGGCAGGTTTTGTTCCTTTTCATACCTGGCTTCCTTATGCTCATCCGGCAGCTCCGGCGCACATTTCAGGGATCATGTCGGGAGTTATGATTAAAATAGGAATATTTGGCATTCTGCGCATGATGTTGGTCATCAAACCGGACTTCGCCATTATTGGTTACATTATTTTAGTGGTATCTGTTATTTCCGGTTTGTATGGCGTGATGCTGGCCATCGTTCAGCACAACCTCAAAAGGCTGTTGGCCTACCACAGCATCGAGAACATTGGCATTATCGGTATGGGTATTGGCTTGGGCAGTATTGGTTTAGGTACAGGCAACCTGGTTCTGGCCACCCTGGGATTTGCCGCCGCATTGCTGCACGTTTGGAACCATGCCCTTTTCAAGTCACTTTTATTTTTTACCGCAGGAAATGTTTACCAGGCCACCCATACACTGAACATAGAGCAATTGGGCGGGTTGATCAAAAAGATGCCACAAACAGCATTCCTTTTCCTGATAGCTGCCATCGCTATCTCCGGACTACCACCATTCAACGGCTTTATTTCAGAATTTATTTTGTACAGCGGGTTGTACCACTGGTTGCTGGATGCCAGATTATTATCCCTGGTAGCCATTGTATTCGCGATACTCGGGCTGGTAATGATTGGTGGCCTGGCGATGTTGTGCTTCACCAAAGCCTTTGGCGTGGTTTTTTTAGGAAACGCGCGGCAAGCATTCAAACATGAAGTCCATGAAGTGTCGTTTCAACAACTGATTCCACTTTATTTGATTGTTTTTTTTATTGTTGCTATCGGGTTCTTCCCCGGTTTTTTCCTGAAACTGCTTATCGAACCTGTATCTTTACTCGCAGGGAACAGTGGGGTTGCGGGTATTTTTGAGATCAATACCATGCAGACCATGCAGCAAATAAGTTGGGCGGCCTGGGGCTTCATCGTGTTGATTTCTGTTATTTTCATCGTCAGGAAACTGGTATCACGCAAACGCACCATTGCAGTTGAACCCACCTGGGGTTGTGGTTACGTGAAACCTACGGCCAATATGCAATATACGGCAAGTTCGTTTATCCGCTCCTATACCAAACTTTTCAAACCCTTGTTGTTATCGTATAAAAAAGAAAAGAATATTCAGGGCATCTTCCCTGCCGATGGCTTTTTCGAGTCGCATCCTTACGATAAACTGGAAAAGTGGCTCATTGATACTCCCATTATGGAATTCAAATCTTTCATGAGCCGTTTTATCTTTCTTCAAAATGGACGGCTTCAGTTTTATATTTTGTACGGGATTATTTTCATTATTTCAATTATATGTATTCCAATTGTTTACGATATGTTCATCCACCTCATAGGTTACTTTAAACAACTATAATCATGTTGAGTTTTATTTTAATACTCATCGCTGGAGCATTCTTCACGGGCATCATTATCCGGACGAAGAGCATAGCCTCCGGGCGCAAAGGGCCCGGTATACTGCAACCAATAAATGATGTAGTGCGACTTTTTAAGAAAGGAGCAGTATACAGCCGAACCACCAGCTTTATTTTTCAAATGGCACCTACCATTTATTTTTCATCAGTTGTCATGGCGATGATGTTGATTCCTTTTGGCCAATCGAAAGGGCTCATCAGTTTTAATGGCGACTTTGTGTTTTTCGCTTATGTGTTGGCATTGGGCAAATTTTTCAGCATCATATCGGCTATGGATACAGGCAGCAGTTTCGAGGGGATGGGAGCCAGCCGCGAATCTCTTTACTCCTTGCTTGCGGAGCCCGCCTTCTTCATTCTGATGGGTTCGTTTGCCTTGCTTACCGGCTACACCTCATTCCAGGAAATGTTCGCGGCTTTGCATCTTGGATCTTACATTAGTTATGCCATTGCGATCCTGGCAACCTTTGTGCTGGTGATGATCGCGATGATCGAAAACAGCCGCATGCCCATCGACGATCCAAAAACTCACCTGGAACTGACGATGATTCATGAGGTCATGATTCTCGACAACAGCGGTTTCGATCTGGGATTGATACTCTCGGCAGGTTATTTAAAATTCGCCTTATACGGAGCTATCATTGTCAATCTTTTTATTGGTATGGTTCCCTATCCCTATGCCATACCCCTGTTTTTTATCATTCAGTTTTTGCTGGCCATCATCATCGGGCTCATCGAATCGTTCATAGCCCGTTTCAGGATGAGCCACAATCCTCAGTTTATTTTCGCGCTTACCTCGGTTAGTCTGCTGATATTCTTTGGTGTGTTGTTGGTTTTAGGAAAATTCATTTAAATTAAAAACCGTGTAAAATGATAGATGTATTGTTAATCACGCTTCTGATCACTCTTTTTTACATGGCCATTGCCAATCGGTTGATGACCTATATTAAAGTCCTGGCGATTCAAGGCGTATTGCTTTTCGTAGTTGCATTTGTTCAACTTGAGGAAATAAACCCATTGAACCTGGGATTTATTCTGCTGGAAACCATTGTGGTAAAAGCTATAGTCGTTCCCTTTTTTCTGGTATACATACTCCGGAAAAACAACATCACACGCGAAGCGGAGCCCTTTGTGTCCAATTTCTTTTCGCTCATCATCACCACCCTCATCGTGGTACTTACCGTTTTGTTATCGAATACCATACAGGAAGCCCACCTGGATAAAATATTTTTTATCGTTGCCATGTCGACCCTGTTTTTCGGACTGTACCTGATCGCCACCAGGCGCAAAATCATTACCCATGTGATGGGATACCTGGTGATTGAAAATGGCATATTTGTGTTGTCGCTGGCAGTCGGAAACGAAATGCCCATGCTGGTAAACCTGGGAATTATGCTGGATATTTTTGCCAGTGTATTGATATTGGGCATATTCCTGAATAAGATTGGTGATGTTTTTAAAGATGTAGATGTGCAACAACTCAATAGTTTAAAAGACGTTTAAAACCGAATTTTCATGATACTAACCTACCTGATTGGAGCACTGATTATTGCCATTGGAATATCTGTAAACAGGAATAAATGGGTCAATTATAGCCTGGCGGGAACCTACCTTCTCCTGCAGTGGATATTCACCATTTACGCATGCTTCCATCTAAACGAAACAGACCTGGGATACTTTACCTATGATTCACTTGGAATTCTGCTGCTGATTACCCTGAGCATCATCGCGATTCCTGCCATGATCCATAGCAAGATATATGTGGAGAATCACCACGAAAGCGGAGCCATCAGAGCCATTTATTTTCTTTCCATGGTTGGTTTGATCACAGCCATCGGGGCAGGTTACCTGGCCAACCACATCGCAGTAACCTGGATATTTACTGAAATCACCACTCTGAGTGCTTCTGCTCTTATTTATCACCACCGCAACAAACTGGCACTCGAAGGAACCTGGAAATATGTCTTCATTGGTGCCATCAGCATCACCTTTGTTTTTATAGGCATTTTGTTTTTAAGTCTTTCCATTCAGCTATCAGGAACAGGTCATATGTCGTATGCCAGCTTACTAGAAAATGCCCACCTGATGAACCCGTTCTGGTTGCGCCTGGCTTTTTTGTTTATTTTCACGGGATACACGGTAAAACTTGGGCTGGTACCCATGTTTACAGCGGGTGTTGATGCCAAAGACAAAGCACCGGCCCCGGCAGGGGCACTTCTTTCGAGCGTGTTGATGAACCTGGGTTTCGTCGGGGTTTTTCGCATGTACATCATCGTGGCCAACACCCCTTTGCATCATTGGGCCAATCTGGTCATCGGCATCTCGGCTTTTTTGTCGCTGTTTGTAGCTACTGTTTATATGATCAAGGTAAAAAACATCAAAAGGATGTTGGCCTACTCAAGCATCGAACACATGGGTTTGGTGATGCTGGGTGTTGCAGCGGGAGGCATTGGCTACTATGCTGCCATTTTGCACATCATATTACATGCTTTTGTAAAATCGAGTTTATTCTTTCAATACAACCAGTTGTATCGCGTGTTTCAAAGCAAAAGCATCTACCTGGTTGGAAATTATTTTAAATACAACACCACGGGCGCCATGGTACTTTTGCTTGGGTTTATCAGTGCTGCGGCCATGCCACCTTCGGGATTGTTTGTGAGTGAATTCCTCATTTTCCGCTCCCTGTTCGAAGCGCATCAATTGGTACTTCTGATTGCGGTACTGTTACTGCTCACCATGATTATCTGGGCCTTTGGCAAGAATATCCTTAAAATTTTGTTTATTCCACCTGTTGGCTTTAACGAAAACAATGTGCCCCGCATCAGTCCATGGGAATCGGTTACACAATTTGTGCTGCTGGCTCTGGCTGTATATCTTGGTTTAAACCCGCCGGTTGAATTTGTGCATCTTATCGAGGAAAGTCTCATCCTTTTACCCCACTGACATGAACTACATTCGTATCACCAACCACCAAACCATACCTGTCTCAGATATTCCTGAACTGGATTACAATTCATTTTTTGAATTGAATACAGGATTTATCATCGATCACCCCGAACGGCATTGTGTGAATTATTTCGGTTATCATGTAAGCAATCGCATCAAACTGATTTGCTGCATTGCCGATGATCTTACACACGAGATTTATGTTTCATCGTGTAGCACAGCCATTCAAACAAGGCTACAGGCTTTTACTTCTAAACTTTTGTGTTTTGAAAAATTTGAACGTGAGATACATGAGAACTTTGGCATCGATTTCATAGATCATCCCTGGCTGAAACCGGTGAGGTACGCATTTAACAGAGCCGACAGAACAAAGACCATCGCCAATTATCCCTTTTTCAAAATCGAAGGTGAGGAATTACATGAAGTCGGGGTTGGCCCCATTCATGCCGGTATTATTGAGCCGGGCCATTTCAGGTTTATCTGCAATGGCGAACAGATTTTACACCTCGAAATACAGCTGGGCTATCAGCACCGGGGACTCGAACAACTTTTTTTGATGAAGAAGTCCATGTTGCAACGGGCGACGTTGGCCGAAAACATCACCGGCGACACGGTCGTTGGGCACACCACTGCTTTTTCTTACCTGTGGGAAAGTTTGTGTGGTTATCAGGCTTCCCGGGACGTGCATTTTTCGCGTACCCTGGCTCTCGAAATGGAACGCATGGCCATCCATGTGGGTGACCTGAGTGGGGTTTGCACCGACATCGCTTATCAATTGGGCAGTTCTGTTTATGGCCGGCTACGCACACCGCTCATCAACTTTATGCAGGAATGGGCCGGCAACCGGTTGTCAAAAGGACTCATCCGACCCGGCCGTAATCAATTTCCATTTACCACATCACTCGCCAACAGACTGACTGAAACGTTCAATGCCTTTGAACCCGATTTTAATGAAATAAGCGATGAATTTTTCAAACTTCCCAGTGTTTTATCAAGAATCGAACGCACCGGTGTGGTTACATCAGCTGATGTTCAGGAAATTGGCGCTGTTGGCATGACTGCCCGAATGGCCGGGATCAACCGCGATATCCGCACATCACACCCATACAGTTTATATCCTGAATTGAAACATGAACCCATTTTAAAGCATCATGGTGATGTGTATTCAAGGGTGCAGATTCGTAAACTTGAAGTAAACCAATCCATATCGTACCTGAAAACTTTGATCAGCCAACTTCCTGAGCAGATATCTCCCAACGCAGATTTGAATAAGCCCGGGGCAAACTCATTTACGATTTCACTGGTCGAAGGTTGGCGTGGAGAAATTTGCCACTGTGCCATCACGGATGAAAAAGGCGAACTGGCACTTTACAAAATCAAGGATCCTTCCTTCCACAACTGGTTGGCCTTGGCTTTATCGGTAAGAAACAACGAAATATCCGATTTCCCCATTTGCAATAA
Organism: Bacteroidetes bacterium CG18_big_fil_WC_8_21_14_2_50_41_14; assembly: GCA_002771745.1. Taxonomy (GTDB): domain Bacteria; phylum Bacteroidota; class Bacteroidia; order Bacteroidales; family F082; genus UBA6244. Next base: position 6,637 of record PCUL01000372.1, on the reverse strand, counting down.
GAGCTTTAATTTTTCGTATTCAGGCCACGATTTATAATAAAATAAAACCCGTTATGTTCGAACTCTATAAAATCGTTTTTCACCAGGGCAAGCAGTTTATTCCCAATGTAACCACTGCAAAAGTGCCCGGAATTTTTCGGGGAAGACCCATCATTAACAGCGAGAAAGTCGATGAAACTGAACTGGTTGAATTGTGTCCGGCGGAGGCTATTTCTGCAAGCCCGGTGAGCATCGATATCGGAAAATGCACTTTCTGTGGAGAATGTGCCCTCCGTTTCCCTGAAAAAATCACCTTTACAACCGACTACAAAATTTCGACCAACGAACGTGAACGCCTGATCATTAAAGAAGGAGATGAAAAACTGGTGGAGGTAAATTCTGAAACCGTCAGAAGAGAAATTCACCGGGTTTTTGGACGATCGCTTAAACTCAGGCAGATATCAGCCGGCGGTGACAACAGTTGCGAATGGGAATTGAATGCCGCCAACAATGTTCAATTCGACATGGGGCGGTTTGGGATCGAATTTGTCGCCTCTCCACGCCATGCCGACGGGATTGTCATTACAGGTCCCATCACCGAAAATATGGCCGAGCCACTGCGCATTGCATACGATGCCGTCCCCGATCCAAAAATAATCGTTCTGGTTGGAACGGATGCCATCAGTGGTGGTTTGTTTGCAGACAGCCCAGCCATCGACCGCGGTTTTTTGGATCAGTATCCCGTTGATTTATACATTCCTGGCAATCCTGCCCACCCGCTCACCATTATAAATGGATTGTTGGATTTAACCAGAAAAAAGGAGCTAAATCGCTAGTCGGGATATGACACGTGTCTTAATATATAATTTTACACGTACTTAAAATTTTACTTATCTTTGCAAGTGTAACAAAGCTGATTAAGCCATGAACACAAAACTAACATTGACCATCGATCATTTCACCATCGAAAAAGCTAAGATATATGCAAAAGGAAAAGGCCGAAGCTTGTCTGATATCATCGAGAATTATCTTAAAGCCATTACCTCAGAGCAGAAAACCGCTGAAGATTTTTCACCGCTGGTGAATTCATTGCTTGGTAGTTTTAGCGTACCTGAATCATTCGATTATAAAGAAGAATTGTCAAAAGCACTTTCTGAAAAATACAATTCATGAAAAAAGTATTGATAGACACAGATGTGCTGCTTGACTTTTTCTTCGACAGAAAGCCTTACTCCAAGGATTCAGCAATTATTTTAAGTCATTGTGAACGAAATATTTTGGAAGGATATATTACTCCGGTAATAATCAGCAATACCTATTATTTATTGCGCAGAACTGCAAAGCATGAAAAAGTGATTGATAAATTAAAGCAATTGTTAACCATCATGCATGTTCTACAAATGGACAAACATGTTGTTGAAACCGCGCTTAACTCTGAATTTAAAGACTTTGAAGACGCGTTACAAAATTTTGCAGCCATCAATAATGGAGAAATAGAACTGATAATAACCAGGAACTTGAAAGACTATGCGAGAAGTACCATCGGAGTTCTCAGTCCTGAAAGCTTTGTAAAGCTATTCAACACTTGAGTATTCGATTCATATTATTGATAAGTTTGTTGATTAAACTAGTGATCCATGAATAAAAATATCGCATTCCTGTTTATCCTCCTAATCCCAATAATGATGGGCTGTAAAGAACTTGTGGTGACCTATGCCGACAGCGGAACTACCGTACACCTGGCCGTGGACCAAATCCTAAAAATCGAACTTCCGGCCAATGCGTCCACGGGCAACGACTGGCGGAAAATAAGTTATAACGACTCCGTTTTGATTTCAATGGGCAAACCAAATTATGTGCTTTCCGATGATCGGGATGGGGCCGCAGGTAAGAGGTATTACCAATTTAAGGGTCTTGCACCCGGCAATTGTAAATTAACCATGGAATATGGTTCTAAGTACGATTCCTCCAAAGAACCGATAAAGGTTTTTGAGTTGGAAATCATCGTGGCAGGCCGTTAGTCCATCCATTCCGCTTTCGCGGAAAAGAACCTCCCGTTGAGTTCATTAAAACCTCTGCCGGTACGCTGCTTTTTATTATTTTTGCACCCTAAAAAATTCACAGACTATGTTTGAAGGATTAAGCGACAGGCTGGACCGGTCATTTAAAATGCTCAAAGGCCAGGGCCGCATCACAGAAATCAATGTTGCCGAATCGATAAAGGAAATTCGCAAGGCATTGCTCGATGCCGATGTGAGTTATAAAATTGCCAAGCAGTTCACACAGGATGTAAAAGAGAAAGCACTGGGTTCCAATGTACTTACTTCACTCAAGCCCGGTGATCTGATGGTGAAGATTGTCCATGATGAACTGGCAGCCCTGATGGGCGGTGAGCATGTGGAAATCAACATAAAAGGAAGTCCGGCCATTATCCTGATCGCAGGTTTGCAAGGATCGGGTAAAACCACGTTCGCTGCCAAACTGGCCAACTATTTGAAAACTAAAAAAAGCAAACAACCTCTCTTGGTAGCCTGTGACGTTTATCGCCCTGCCGCTATTAACCAATTAAAGGTACTGGGTGAGCAAATTGGTGTGGATGTTTATACCGAAGAAGAAAACAAAAATCCTGTTCAGATCGCCAAAAATGCCATTGCCTACGCCAAAGAAAAAGGCCGCCAGGTGGTGATTATCGATACCGCCGGTCGTTTGGCTGTGGACGAGGAGATGATGAACGAAATAGCGTCCATTAAAAAGACCATTAATCCAGGTGAAACGCTGTTCGTAGTGGATTCGATGACCGGCCAGGATGCAGTAAATACTGCCAAGGCTTTTAACGATCGCCTGAACTTCGATGGCGTGGTTTTAACCAAACTCGATGGTGACACCCGCGGTGGAGCTGCCCTCACCATTAAATCGGTGGTGAACAAACCCATCAAATTTGTAGGTATTGGCGAAAAAATGGAAGCCCTCGACCTGTTTCACCCGAGCCGCATGGCCGATCGCATCCTCGGCATGGGCGACATCGTTACGCTGGTCGAAAAAGCCCAGGAACAGTATGATGTGGAAGAAGCCCGCCTGCTTCAAAAGAAAATTGCCAAAAACCAGTTTAACTTCAACGACTTCCTCAAGCAGATACAACAGATTAAAAAGATGGGGAACGTGAAGGATCTGATGGGCATGATTCCGGGTATCGGCAAAGCCGTTAAAGACATGGACATTGACGATGATGCCTTTAAAAGTATTGAAGCCATTATCTATTCGATGACTCCCGAAGAACGCGATAACCCAAAGGTACTCAATGGCTCACGCCGTAAACGCATAGCAGACGGGGCAGGTTCCGATATTCAGGAAGTCAACCGCCTGATAAAACAATTTGCCGAAACCAGCAAAATGATGAAGGTGATGACCACAGGTGGAGGCCGCAAAGCCATGAGCATGATGAATAATATGAAACGCAGATAGCCATGTCGGAAAAAATAACGGCCATCCTGATGGATGGGAAAAAAACAGCCGCCAAAATCAGGGAGGAAATCAAGGTGCAGGTAGCCCAACTCATTGACGCCCAAGATGAAGCACCACACCTGGCAGCGATTTTAGTTGGTGATGATCCTGCGAGCCAGACCTATGTATCCTCCAAGGAAAAAGCAGCACATGGTGTAGGCATTATTTCTTCCGTCTACCGGTATCCGGAAGAAACTACAGAGGCGGAATTGCTCGCGGCCATCGATTTTCTAAATGAAGATGAAACAGTAGATGGTTTCATCGTGCAGTTGCCGCTTCCTGAACAGATCAACGTGGACCATGTCATCGCGCGAATCAGCCCCGACAAAGACGTGGATGGTTTTCATCCCATGAACATGGGTAAAATGGTTTTGGGACAACCCGGCTTTGTTTCGGCCACTCCTGCCGGCATTGTTGAATTGCTGAAACGGTATAAAATTGAAACAGAAGGAAAACATGTTGTTGTACTGGGTCGCTCGAATATTGTTGGTTCTCCGGTGAGCATCCTGCTTGCGAAGAAAGCCAACCCAGGCAATGCCACTGTTACTCTTTGCCACAGCAAGACACAAAATATGGCAGATATTACCCGCACTGCCGACATCCTGATTTGTGCCATTGGGCAACCTCAGTTTGTAAAAGCCGGCATGATAAAAGCCGGGGCTGTTGTGATTGATGTGGGAATTCACCGTATCCCGGCCAAAAACGAGCAAGGGTACCGTATCGTGGGTGATGTAGATTTTAATGAAGTATCATTTAAAGCCGGATATATCACTCCTGTTCCGGGTGGTGTGGGACCTATGACCATTGCCATGCTCCTGAAAAGTACGCTTGAAGCACATCTGCGTAAGCACAAATCGTAAAACGGGATTTCTTATTGAAATACCTATTTTACTATTTATTCGTTATTATTTCGTTGCGCTGCATACTAAAACTACCTTCATGATTACACGACTTCTGGCTTTTCTTTTCGTCTTCAGTATTTTTGAATCAATTGGACAACAAATCAGTGGATGTACCGATGTGCGTGCCAATAACTTCAATTCGCAGGCCAATACGAATGATGGCTCATGCACATACAACCTCACGGTTTACAATCCTCCGCTCAGGTATTTGTTGCCATCAGAAGTGGAAGAAACTTCGGGTTTGGCCTATTACAATAATCGGTTCTGGACCATTAACGACAGTGGTGGATTGCCCGTTATTTATGGCCTCGACACCACCACTGGAGAGATCATCCAACGGATTACAATAAAAAACGCCATCAACCGTGATTGGGAAAGCCTGGCTCGAGACAATCGTTTTATGTACATCGGTGATTTTGGCAATAACTCCGGCACCCGCGATGATTTAACAATCTATAAAATCGCTTTGGCAGCATTTCCATTGGATGACGACACAACTCTTACTGCGGCAATAATCACGTTTAAGTATGAAGATTACCAAGGCCCGATAGCCAAAAAGAAAGAAAACAATTTTGATTGTGAAGCCTTAATCGCGGTGGATGATTCACTCTACCTTTTATCGAAAAACTGGGAAAATGAACAAACCAACCTTTACCGGCTGCCAAAAGACCCCGGAGATTATCTGGCGAAACGGCTGACTTCCTTCGACAGCAAAGGACTGATTACCGGTGCTGACATCGATCCCCTTACGGGAGAAATCATCCTGACGGGATATACCAACAAAACCTGGATCCCGTTTATGTGGATACTCTCCGATTATCCGGATCATCGGTTTTTCTCGGGAAACAAACGCCGGATCGACATGGTGAATTTACCGGCAACCCAGGTTGAGGCTATCGCTTTTACACACCCAAACCGGGGCGTAATCACTTCCGAGGGACATGTGCTGTTTTCACAAACAGCTTTTAGTATCTCCACGCAAAACTGGTCAGTGAGTTCTCCTTCTGCCATACCGGTTTATCCGGCAAACAACCTGGATTTCAATATCAACCCCAATCCTGTAAAAGGCAAAAAAGTATTTGTGGAATTTAACCTAGATACCGATGATGAGTTCTCCATTGACCTCTACGATGCTGACGGGAGGCAGCTGGAAAAACCGGGACAGTGGTTCGTGGGAAAGCAAAATGACAGAAACCGCATCAAAATAAAAGTCAACCGCCTCAAGCCCGGGGTGTATTTCATCCGCATGACCAGCGGACAACAGCACGTGGAAAAAAAACTGATTGTACAATAATGGAAACGAGAGAAGACGAACTACTTGAAGGGGGAAAAAAGCTCCCGTTGATGGAAGAATTTTACACCTTGCAGGGCGAAGGGTTTCACATGGGTCGTGCGGCCTATTTTATCCGTGTGGGAGGCTGCGATGTGGGCTGTTCCTGGTGCGATTCAAAGGAATCATGGAATGCAAAGTTGTTTCCGCCAGTCTCTGTGGAACAAGTGGTTAGCAATGCAGCCAGTCATCCTGCCAAAACCGTCGTGGTAACGGGTGGCGAACCTTCTATGTATCCAATGGATTTTCTCACGCAATCGCTTCAGCGCGAAGGAATAAAAACCATGGTAGAAACTTCCGGTGCTTATCCTTTAAGCGGCAGTTGGGATTGGATATGTCTTTCGCCAAAGAAATATATACCGCCTCGAAAGGAAATTTATCAGCGGGCCAACGAACTTAAGGTGATCATACAACATCCGGGAGACCTGGAGTGGGCCGAGCGCAATGCCGCCCTCGTGTCGATTTCTTGTCAGTTGTTCCTCCAACCCGAATGGAGCAAATCGGGGGAAATTATGGAGGTGCTGACACAATATGTGATGGACAATCCCAGGTGGCGCATCTCGCTTCAAAGCCATAAGTACATGAGGATACCCTAAGTGGTAGGGTATAAGGAGAATCCGTATCTGTGGCTCAAAAAAGGTTGTCCAGGTAATGCCTGGCGATCCTGCTAACAACTCGCCGATCTGCAACCGAAAAATCAAGCGCTTTCAAGTGAGAATTATCAGGTGTAAATAAATGTACTAAACTTTAAAATACCCACATCGCGCGGCTTACATATAGTGGGTGTTGTGTGGTCGTGCTTTATTTATTAATCAATCTATTTGGGTTTTGTCTATTACCTTAAATCCGCAACCTTTTATTAACAAAATCAATCAAAACACTGTGTATAAATAATATACACAGTGTTTGACAGCTAAGTTTAATC
>PCUL01000031.1:1042-1570 GCA_002771745.1 Bacteroidetes bacterium CG18_big_fil_WC_8_21_14_2_50_41_14 | reverse complement strand
TTCCGGCTTTCTCGATGGTTTCCAGGTCGGGACCGTAAACCTTTAAACCCATGGGAGCCCGCATCCCGGTAGATAACATCACCAACCGGGTTTGAATGGGTTGTAGCTTAGGGGCAGAGGTGAGTCCGGGTATATTGGTCACTTTCACTATCTCGTCCCAGATGTCATCGGTTGATTTGATTTGGTCACGCCAGTTCCTGAAATTGTCACCATCTTTATCTTTTAATAAAAAGAGGTTGAAATGTTTTGAAATAGATAAAAATGCCTTATTCTCACGGTAATCGCTGAATTCAAACCATTTGTCATTCTTTTTAATCAAAAACATATCCCTTTTCCGGTTAAACTTTATTTCCTTGATACTACTTTCATCAATCGTACTTCCACCGTATTTCAACTGTTCTTCAATCGTACTTCCATCGTATTTCAATTGTTCTTCCACCGTACTTCCCCCCAATTTCTCCAAAACAAGTGTGTGGTTTAGTATAAAGTTTCCTTCCTTGTCCACCTCAAACCCCATCCTATGCCCGT
>PCUL01000031.1:879-1021 GCA_002771745.1 Bacteroidetes bacterium CG18_big_fil_WC_8_21_14_2_50_41_14 | reverse complement strand
AAACATAATTAATTGTATTTTCAAACATCTGAACAGGGGCAGGGTCGAGGGCCGAATTGATACGTCCCCATTTCCCGACAGCCAGCTCCACTTCAGGAATGGTTGATAGTCGTTTGTCGAGTAGTTCTACATATTCCTGATT
>PCUL01000031.1:0-864 GCA_002771745.1 Bacteroidetes bacterium CG18_big_fil_WC_8_21_14_2_50_41_14 | reverse complement strand
GTGGGGCATGCTGGTCGGCATCAATAAAAACGAGCCCTCATCTAACGCGGGCATAAATTCCTTGCCCATTCCCGGAAAGGTGTGGTCGAAGGATTCCCAAACCGCTGTCTTTTTCACAAATTCAGGCATGAACCCAAATAAACGGTTGGTTCCCTGCCAGGCCAATATCCCAAAAGCGATGGTAAACAGGGGCAAGGTCATAAAAGTCCATTTATTCCTTAATGCCCAGCCTAGAATGGGCACGTAAAAATGAACGATTAATAAAAGTGTTCCCAAAACAAGGGCAATTAAAACCGAAACAAACAAATAATTGGAGGCATTGCTGTTGTTGGCACCAAGCGGAACCCATTCGACTGCCAAATACCAAACGGCTACCAGCAAGGTAATTGCAATGTTAATATAATTGGTGTATTCTTTTCGTGATTCTTCCCACCTGTTAGCGAACAGGTTGTTAAATCCGATAAGTACCAAAGCCAGTGCCGGAATTTGTCCCCAGGCAATGGTGAAAAGAATTCCTGCCGCAATGAGTATGCTATTGAATAATCTGCTGATTCGTTTTTTGTCGAATTTTACCGAAAAGATGATGTTGGCTAAGGTGGGCAACACGATGATTCCCAGTATAAAGGACGCCAGCAAGGCAAATGTCTTGGTGAACGCCAACGGACGAAACAATTTGCCTTCGGCAGCTTCCATGGCAAAAACCGGGAGAAAACTAACAATGGTCGTTCCCAATGCAGTGGTGATGGCCGAGGATACTTCAGTGGTGGCCTCATAGATGACTGAAATCAGCTTCTTACCCTTTACGTCCAGGTTCTCGGGCATTTCGAGATGCCGGATGATGTTCTCCACGAACACAATCCCCAC
>PCUL01000058.1 GCA_002771745.1 Bacteroidetes bacterium CG18_big_fil_WC_8_21_14_2_50_41_14 | reverse complement strand
AGCTACACTTCAGGAGAACACACCCATCGAAGCACTCATCAAGGGAACCAAAGGCTCCATTAAAATGCACAAACGATTTCATCATACCGAAAAACTCACTGTGACAGAGTTTGGTAAATCATCGGAAATACTTAACATACCTTATCATGGAAACGGATATTTTCATGAAATCGAAGAGGTGATCAGCTGTCTTCAAAACCATGAAATCCAAAGTATGAAAATGCCCCATTCGATGAGTATGAACCTGATCACTACATTGGATAAAATCCGTAAAGAAATCGATCTGACCTACGAAGGCGATGATGGAGAATAAATTGTAGAGGGCAGGTTTTCAGTAACGTTGATTATTCTCAAGTTGCTGGTTCTTACTGGTGAGATTATACGATAAAGCTGTGCCACAGAGTTTCACAAAGAATACACAGAGTTTCACAAAGGGGATTTTAGTAATTGTTTATTGCCATTTTCCTGATCATACCGTGGCCAAGTCCTGATTCAGCATTTGTACCATCAATTTGTAGAGTTGTGGAAGTTGCTGCTTGAAGTGATTGGGCTTCTCGAAAAAATTCTCCAGTGCCACGGCAAAAAACTCCATCTCGTTTACGGCAGCATAATCCCTGAAAATGTGCTTTTCCCTCACTTCATCCAATTTGTCATTGTATTTCACAAACATCAGCCATTCACGGTAGTGATCCTTAAAACCGTTGTTGTACGGATTCATCAAGTGCCCCAGAAACAAGGCATGGGCAAACTCATGGTATCCCAGGTTGATGGAATCGTTGGGTATAGAATTTCCATACTGTAAATCTTCCCATGAAAAAACGATTACACCGGCACCATTGGTTTCCCCCTTTACATCCAATCCTGATACATTGGAGTGGAACTCCCCTGAGTATATAATGATGGTATGAAAATGGCCGAACAAGTATTCCCTCAATCCGAAGGTGATTTTAACAGCTATAGAAGCAATTACAAGCTTCATCTCACCGGTGATCTTCAATGCGTCCCTGGTTTTAAAGGTTTTGTCGTCGATAAAGTTCATAATCCTGCTTCCGTACGAACGTTGGAGCTTCGGTGACAGGTTACCGTAGAACTTGTCATTTTTAATCAGGTATTGTTCATACTGATTCGGCAATCGCCGTGGAAACAATTCAAAGTACACAGGCAGGGTCTGGTTGGCGAGGGCAGCCCTTAATCCCTTGCCCAAATCAATGGCCGTGGTTGTCACATAAAGCCATAGTCCAATGGCTACCAATATAAGCATGATTTCAAATGACATAGGGGTTTGTTTGGTTTTTCAAAATTTGGAATTTGTATTTTTTTAACTATCTGATAATTCGGGGCAATTTAGAGAAAATTATTGAAAGGGATATCCTTGTATGATCCTGAAAACGAATGTCGGGCGCAATCAATAAAGGTGTACTTTTGCCGGCTGTCAAAATCCGGTTTTCAAAAGTTAGTGATACAGATAAAGGACAGGTAATCAGGTTTGTTATAAAAAGATCATCCATGAAGCGTGTTAATGAATATAAGAAATTGTTTAATGTTGATCAAGAAACGGATCTGAAGCAGCTTAAAACCACCTATCGGAATATGGTAAAAGAATGGCATCCGGATAAATTCCAGGCAGGAGATGAGTTGGCTACCGAAGCGGAGGTAAAAAGCCGTCAGATTATTGATGCTTATCATTTTCTGGTCAGTATCGCACCTGAAACGAGAATCGCGAATTTGGAAGAATACAACCTCACCACATCAGAATCGGGAATCCTTGACTATAAACACCGGGGACTGTTGCTGGAGGTTACCTTTTTAGATGGTACAACCTATGAGTACTTCGGCGTACCGAAAAACGTGTTTACTAAATTTCATAATTCGGACAAGCAAATCAGGTTTGCCAAGAGGAATATTTTTAACTCCTACCTATACAGAAAATCCAAGCGGGAACTTCAGGAGGCTTAAACTTGAATAACCGATGAAAACAGGTTCACTAATTCCCCTGATTCATTTCAAACTCTTTTACCAGTTCTTCGGGCGATTTACCCAAATTTTTTAATGAAGCTTCGGCATCGTTGGCAAAGGGACTCTCTGGATATTTTTCGAGAAATTCGCTGTAATACTTACCCGCGTTTACATAATCATGCATCTGATCATCATACACAAAGGCTTTTAAAAACAAGGCCGTTGAAGCGAATTTCGATTGAGGATAATTGTTGAGAATTTGATCGAAAAGGCCCAGGGTGCGGCGCGGATTTTTCATGTTCATCGAAACGTCAGCGGCTTTTAACAGATAGTCGGGAGCCTTTTCATCGTCAGGGTTTTCAAGTGCCCACTGTTCGTATAAACGCGACAATTCCACGGCTTTTTTCTTGTCAAGCGTGTTGGTTTCAGCGTTAAAAAGACTGTCCTCCAGATCTTTAATCAATTCCTGGGTCGATTTTTGTGATTTCGATTCAACAGGCTGTTTGCATCCAAAGGACACCACCATCACCATCCAAGCCAGCATTATAAAAGTTGTTTTTTTCATGTTTCTTCTTTTTACATTATTATATAACCCTTATACGTAACATTTATACTCATTATCGTTTTATTCTCTTTTTTGGCAAAAGCATTCTATATTCAGCATCTGATTTACCCAGACTGATGTCGCGCAGTTTTCCTTTAAGCAATACTTTTCTGATGTTTTGAATCCGCTCAATAAAGAGTTTCCCTTCCGTATGGTCATATTCATGCTGAATTACCCTGGCCAGGGTACCGTCAAAGCGAACGTTTTCATGAAAGCCGAAGTCACGGTCGTAATAACTCATCACAACAACCGGTTTGCGTTTCACCGTTTCATGAATTCCCGGGATGCTCAAACAACCCTCTTCATATCCCCATTCTTCCCCCTCTTCCTGATGTATTCGGGCGTTGATAAAAACCTGTTCTGTATTGGGGAGTTCATCGTTTTCAAGTTTTAAGGGAGTGGTGTCGATGATAAACAGCCGGATGGCTCTGTTGACTTGTTGAGCGGCAAGGCCCACTCCTTCGGCAGCGTACATGGTTTCAAACATATCTTCTATCAGCTTATCCAGATCAGGATAAGCTTTGGTGATCTCTTCGCCCATCATTTTCAGGGTAGGATGTCCGTAAGCCGTAATTGGTAATATCATGGTGTTAAATTTTGCGATGAATTTTGTGTGGAATGCATGTAGGACTGAAGAATGAGGGTCGCACTGATGGTGTCGACCAGGGCTTTGTTTTGGCGTTGAAGTTTTTTCAACCCGCCCGTTAGCATCACATCGTGTGCCATCTTACTCGTAAATCGTTCATCCATACGTTCAATTTTCAAATTCGGAAAGTTTTTTCTTAACCTGGCCACGAAGGGATCAATAAACCGTGCTGCATCCGATGGTTGGTTTAGCATGGTCCTGGGTTCGCCCACGACGATGCAATCCACTGTTTCCGACTTCAGGTAATTTAATAGAAATTCCCAAACATCTTTCACGTGCACGGTGGTTAATCCATTGGCAATGAGCTGTAATGGATCGGTGACGGCTATGCCGGCACGTTTTTGTCCGTAATCGATTGCCAATATTCTTCCCATCATTCAAATTGGATGCAAAATTACAATTTTTTCAGTTGGCGAAAACTTGTAATTTAGCACTTTAAGAAAAGCGTATGGAAGAGTTGAAAAAGATAATTGAATCCGCATGGGAAAACAGGTCGTTATTGGCCGAAGACTTGACCATCAAGGCCATTGAAGCCACCATTGAGGCGTTGGATAAGGGAAGGATTCGTGTTGCAGAGCCTCACACTGATGGATGGAAAGTAAACTACTGGATAAAAAAGGCGGTGATTCTGTATTTCCCTCTCCGAAAGATGGAGACCATGGAAGTAGGAATGTTTGAATTTCACGACAAAATTCCCTTGAAACGTGACTTTGCCTTTCAACAGGTACGTGTGGTGCCTCATGCCATTGCCCGTTACGGTGCTTTTCTCGACCGCGGGGTGGTGCTGATGCCTTCTTATGTGAACATAGGTGCCCATATCGGTAAAAATACCATGGTCGATACCTGGGCTACTGTGGGGTCGTGCGCGCAAATTGGCAACGAGGTTCATTTGAGTGGAGGTGTTGGTATAGGTGGTGTGCTTGAACCTGTCCAGGCGGCTCCCGTGATTATCGAGGACAATGCTTTTATAGGTTCACGCTGTATCGTGGTCGAAGGTGTTCGTGTCGGTCGGGCGGCTGTACTGGGGGCCAATGTGGTACTTACTCAATCGACCCGCATTATTGATGTAAGTGAAAAGGAAGCCATTGAATATAAAGGGTATGTGCCCCCCGGTTCGGTTGTGATACCCGGCACCTTTCCAAAAAAATTTCCGGCAGGCGAATATCAGGTGTCGTGCGCGCTGATAATTGGTAAACGCAAGGCTTCCACTGATATGAAGACCTCACTCAACGAGGCTTTGAGGGATTTTAATGTAGCTGTTTGATACATCGGGTTTTATCCCGTATAAATCAACGAGTCAGGATTTCCTGGAGCGTCTTTTACCTTTGTCGTAAGGTTTCGCCGAATCGCTTCTTTTGCTTTTGGTAGCAGGCCGGAAACTATCGCTTCTTTTTGCAGCCAACGATTTCTTCTTCCGCTTTATTTCGCCTTCTTCACGGAAGCCTCCACCTTTTGAATTGGCAACTTCGAGCATTACAGGGGAGTTGTCAAAAACAGCGTCCTGGAAATTATTCATCAGCTTGCTCTCAAAATTACGGTCTATCTCAAAGAAGGAGAAGCTTTTCATGATTTCAATTTTCCCGATTTCGATGCCGCGTTCTTTGGAATACTTGTTGATGAGTCCAATGAGGGCTACCGGGTTCAAATCGTCTTTGCTTCCTTTATTGATAAAAAACCTCGAAAATTCTATATCTGCATAGGATTTGCGTCTGTCGGAAGAATCCTCCGATCTGGAGTTTCTTTCGCTGTAGCCTCTTCCGTTGTCTTCACGGTCTCTGAACTTGTCCCGGTCTCTTCCTCTTCCTCTGTCGCGGTTGCGGTCGCGTTCCCTGTCGCCTCTCTCGAAGGATTTGTTATTTCTGTCTCTGTCGTATGGTTCGTTTCTGTCAACCGCATTCAGGTCGCGGGCATTTTTATAGTATTCCAGAAACTGGTTGAATTCAACCGATACAAACCGTTTGATGAGTTCTTCCCGATCGAGTGAACTGAGTTTCTGATAAATGACATCAAGAAAAGGTTCAATCTGTTTTTCATTCACCTCTACCTGTTCGAATTTGTCGATGAGGTTAAAAAGTTGTGTTTCACAAATTTCTCTCCCCGAAGGCACTTGTCTTTTTTCAAATTTTTTACCGATTTTCTTCTCGATGGCCCTCAGCTTGCTTTTTTCACGCATGTGAAGGATCGAAAGCGAGACTCCGCTTTTTCCGGCACGACCGGTACGGCCACTTCTGTGGATATATACTTCGTCTTCATCAGGCAAGTTAAAGTTGATGATGTGGGTCAGGTCGTTTACATCCAGTCCGCGGGCTGCTACATCGGTAGCTACCAACAATTGAAGGTGACGCGATCTGAAACGGGTCATCACATGGTCGCGTTGGGCCTGGCTCAGATCGCCATGCAATGCATCAGCGTTGTAGCCGTCTTGCATGAGTTTCTCTGCAATCTCCTGGGTTTCCCTTCGAGTACGGCAAAACACGATGCCATAGATCTTCGGGTTTATATCGGCAATCCGTTTAAGTGCTTCATAACGGTCTTTGGCATGAACTTCATAATAGATGTGCTCGATGTTGTCGGCTCCTTCATTTCTTTTTCCCACCGATACTTCAATGGGTTTGTTCATGTATGTTTTTGAAATCCTGACAATATCCTGTGGCATGGTGGCCGAAAAAAGCAGGGTTTGTTTTTCTTTTGGTGTAGTTTCAAGGATACCGTCCAGTTCATCTTTAAAGCCCATGGTGAGCATTTCATCGGCTTCGTCGAGAACTAAAAATCGGATATTGTTGACGAGTAGTTTTTTACGGTTAATTAAGTCAAGTGACCTGCCGGGAGTTCCCACCACAATCTGGGCTCCCCGGTGCAATTCGGCGACCTGGCCCACGATGCTCGCACCGCCATATACTGCAACGATATTTATTTTGTCTGAATTCTTGGCGTACGATTTCAGATCGTTGGCGATCTGCATGCAGAGTTCACGTGTAGGACTTAAAATAAGTGCCTGGGTATCTTTTGATTCGGTAATTTTCTGGATAATGGGAAGCCCAAAAGCGGCAGTTTTTCCCGTTCCGGTTTGTGCAAGACCAATGAGGTCGTTTTCGTTTTCCAATAGAATAGGAATGGTTTTTTCCTGGATAGGGGTAGGGGTTTCAAACCCCAATTTTTCGATTGCCTGGAGTATTTCGTCCGACAATCCAAGTGACTTAAAAGTGGTCATTAATTTTTGTGTTCATGAAAAGCACACGTTGGCAGGTAATTGTAACTTTTCAATGCCGGAAATTTCCGACTGATACCTCCACATGTAATCGGCGGCAAAAGTAGTAAAAATTTCTATTCCTTTTACTTGGCTTTGTTTCTTAATACGTGATTAGCAGAATTTTCGACTATATCTGTAACCTGAATCAGCATTTCGTGATTGATTATTCAGCCATGACCTTGCTTTTAAAAGAAATCTTAACAATTAGGAAGGTCATTTTGCTTTTTGTGGGGAGGGTTGACCTCCATAAAACTGAATGGAGGGTTATTTTTCCTGATCAGGTTAGTTGGATGTCGTATGCAATTACACGGAAATTCTTCTCGAATGCTTGTATTTGCTTGTCCCTTACCGACTTATTTAGCTGATAGCCATGATTGAAAGTGATCACCGGAGCCTATCCGTTTCTTGATCATCGTAACAAACGGTGAATTGATTATTGGATGTCGTGATATTGGTTCCTGCTTTTCGCATAAAGTTGATTAAAGTAAATTCATTTTCAACGATAATGCGTATTGAAGTTGAAAGTAAACGAATGGTTGGCAGTTTGACCGTTTTTCTTACCAACTCTTGATATAGAACCACTATCTGAATAACATTAAAAAATAGTACAACTGCCAAACGCCCTTTGGGGGTTTATCAAATTGGATTATTCTCATGGGTTGATCAACATGTTTTAGCAACAATAAGTGCTCAATACATGATTAATATGATCGGTCCCATCCTTATACATTTGGAGTGTATAGTCAATCATACTTAACATATCCTCTTCTTCCGCTTCATAATAAGGTAGATCGGCGTCTTTAAGTTCAGGGTGCTTTTGCTTTAATTCGATCCTGAGATCATTCCATTGTTCGGGGGTTAAGACATCTTCCATTTTAGTAAGTATTAACGTTCATTATTAATTTTGATAAAATTAGGTCAGATGCCATCTGATTTTATTACACTTTTTTGTAAAAAGTTTACATATTTCACAGATTTATCCTTTCTTGCTAAAAGGTAAATCCTTTAGAGAAAAAACAAGATGTTTCTATGTAATATGGTGAACTGATCCATCGGGTGTGGAATCCTGTTCAGTTACCAGCCAGTTTTTAAGTTTTCTATACCTGTTTTGAAGAGGTCTTCAGCACTTCCAGCAGTTCTTTGATTTTAACGGTAGCGTAGGTGGAAGCATGGTCCGACATCGCGTAAGGGATAACCAGTTCATCATCATGAATAATAGAACCGCACGAATAAATTACGTTAGGAACATAACCTTCCCTTTCTACTTCATTTGGCACCATTAATGGTTCCATTAACCGGCCTATTTCTTTCTCGGGATTCTCAAGTTCATACAATGTTGCTCCGAGCGTATATTCACGCATCGAACCCACTGCATGTGTTATGACCAACCAACCGTCTTCAGTCTCAATAGGAGAGCCTGCATTACCAATTTGCACCAATTCCCAGGAGTATTTGGGTTTCTGTATGATTTTTGCCTCATGCCAGATATTAATACTATCTGAATACGCGATATAATTATTAACACCATCAATCCTGCAAAGCATGGCGTACTTGCCTTTTATTTTCCGTGGAAATAGTGCCATGCCCTTGTTTTGGGCAATTTCACCATTAATGGGTATGATTTTGAAATGATAGAAGTCTTTTGTTTTAATTAACTTCGGCAGAATAGCCATTCCGTCATACGCTGTGTAGGTAGCGTAATAGGTTATTTCGCCATCATCATCGGTAAATTTTACAAAACGGGCGTCTTCGATGCCTTTTTGCTCGGTGGCCGATATAGGAAAGATGACCCTTTCGGAGATGGCGGAATCGATAGAAAAATCGATGTCGTAGTGCGAGGAGGCAAGCCACATCATCTGTTGTATTATTTTTTTTTGATCTTCTGAGAGTTTAGTTCCTTTTCTCGCTATTTCCAGGTTTTTCATCAACTCTCCATACGTAAAGCTGTCACCCAATTGATCCAGGATAAAAGCAGGGGAAATGGGTTTTATTTTAACCGACTTTTTATTCGGCTTACCTACGATAGCGGGAGATAGAGCATTTCCCTTTATTTGCATCGTCTCTTCTTTTTCCAAGGCTCCAGGAATATCAATGATTGCCTGTGCTTGCATGTCATCTATTTTTTCCTGAAATGATTTTTTTGTGTATACATGTCGTTTAATTACTTCCGCTTCGGCCAGCATTTTACCAACAGGTTCCAGTGTCAGGTTATTGTTCTTATCGAGGATGCCTGAACGGAAAACAATGGATGAGATATGTCCTTCACCGGTAGCCCGGAAACTAAAAATCACCCTTTTTTCATAGGATCTTAATTCTGACTGATCAGGACTTTCTACTATGGAAGGATTAAAAAAAGCCGCCGATTCAATTGAATATTCCATGGTAAAATAGGATCCTATCAACGCTTTTTGAGAGGCACTTAAATCTTCTTCATTCACTTCGATTTTTTCAAAGATCGGAGCCAGTTTGGCAAAATGTTTCTCGAAAATCCGGGAAATATTTCGATGTCGTTGCGAATAACCACGAAGTAACTGGCTCATGGTAATCTTAACTTCCGTTTCGGGCATTGCCAATACCATCCTGATGATGTCAGCCGATCTTTCATCGTTTAAATGCAAAAAACGGGCAATTATCCTGGATGAGTCAGGAGAAAATATTATTTTTTTTCTGGTTACCGTTACTTGCATTGAGTTGTATTTTAATAACAAATGTAACTGATGGGATCACTTTCTTGTGTTAAATTATTTTATAAAGGCAGTAATATCGACAACCGAAACAAGGCACTTGGCTTTGTCTCCGGTAACGATCGCTTCCATATAGACCCGGCATAAATGTTTATCATCGCTGCCGATCATGACTTCGCACGATTCTTTTGAAGTGCCCATGTAAACGGCACTTAAAAAATGATTGAATGTAGGCAGGGTTTCCTCAGACACGAATAATTTAAAGTTGCTGCCTATCAGGCTAAACCGCTTGTCACCAAGTATTTCGGCACCGGTAAAATTCAGCTCACAGATACGCCCATTGAAATCGAGTGTGAAATAGCCCATAGGAGCCAAATCGTACATCATGGTGTATTTTTTAAGCGCGGCCTCTGCTCTTTCATTTGCTTGTCGCAATTCTTCGTTCTGCATTTCCAGTTCAATCTGGTGTACCTGAAGTTCATGAACAAGCCTTTCTACATCGCTTTTTGTTGCGGAGGAAGTTGTTTTTTTTTGATTTTCCTTCAGTTTTTCTTCTGCTTTCTTGCGCAGCAACCTGGCATCTGTTAAATCATCTTCTTCATTTATCATGGCTATTTATTTTAGTTCAATGCAATTAAAGTATTTATAAGCCAAACCACGATCGTAATTAAGGTGATTGAAGTCTGGCACTGAGCTCTTATATTTTAGCAATTAAAATCATTTCGGTGGCAACATTTAAACTATTGAGCAGCATATTTACCGACCATTCAACTTCGTGTATCTTCCCTTCTCCTACTATTACCTCCATTTTATTTTTAGCATTCACTTTTTCCCGGAGCATTTTATGGAAGACTCTTTCAGTCTTTTTTTGCAGCTTTCCGGGGACGAACAGCTTTATAAAATTTTGTCCAAGTGCTTCGTCACGTTTACTCGCGAAGAATTTTTCTGCTTCTTGATTAAATTCCAGTATGTTCCAATTGGCTGATAATTTAACGATTAAATCTGAGGATGAATTCAGGATCAGTTGATGCATCTGTTCATTTTCAGTCAATTTTGTTTCCATCAGTTTTAAATCGGTGATGTTGAAGAAAGTGATTACCAGACCGTCAATTTTATCATCGAACGTACGGTAAGGCATGATGCGTATGGAAAACCATCGTTCGTCTTTGGTCGGGATTTGTTTTTTAATAAAAACCAGGGTTTTTAATACTTCGTTGGCATCCTCAGCCAATTCGGGATAAATCAAATCAGAAACCTGGTCGGTAAATTGGCGGCCAATGTCGCTTTTTATCAGTTTAAAAATCTTCGTAGCCTGTGGGGTATATCTTTTTATTTTCAAATCCTTGTCGAGAAATAAAGTGGCAATGTCGGTGCTGTTGAGCAGGTTTTTCATGTCGTTGTTCACATCCATATAATCACTGATCTTCGATTGCAATTCGGCGTTTACTGTTTGCAATTCTTCATTCAGGCTTTGCATTTCCTCTTTAGAACTGGTCAATTCTTCATTGGTGGATTGTAGTTCTTCATTGGTCGATTGCAATTCCTCGTTGGTGGATTTTAATTCTTCCTGCGCCGACTGCATTTCTTCCGTTGAGTTTTGCATTTCTTCACGGGTATGTTGCAACTCCTCTTCCAGTTTCGTTTGCCTATTGATATTAATGTTTTTTCTTGCTTTTCTTGTCGTAAGTTCGACTTCAGGTGCCTTTGGCAAATCAGTAAATATAATCATGAGCATACCGTTTAGCAAACCCGGTTGATCA
Source organism: Bacteroidetes bacterium CG18_big_fil_WC_8_21_14_2_50_41_14 (assembly GCA_002771745.1). Taxonomy (GTDB): domain Bacteria; phylum Bacteroidota; class Bacteroidia; order Bacteroidales; family F082; genus UBA6244. Next base: position 18,626 of record PCUL01000058.1, on the reverse strand, counting down.
ATCCATTTAATGGTGATATTCAGGTTCTGTGTGCCACCGTTGGTCCCTACTTTAAGGTTATGCAAAATCTCTACCTCTTTTTTTAAAATGGCCCTTCGAAATGCAACAGAAAATTCATTGCGTAATCCTTCGCGCAACATGGCAAATATGTTCAGGTTGGCTTTTCCAACAGCAGGCTCCAAATATTTTCCTGTACGACCGCTGATGTAAATTATATCTCCATTTTCATCGACCAAAACCCCAGGTGGGGAAAAGTGCTGAAGCAACAGTTTATCAGCAACCTCCTCAATATTTTTTGATGGTTTTATTGGTGTTTTTTGCTCAGGATGGGTTTGTTTCGATCGGGAAAATGAGGAGGGAAAATCGTACAATACGGGCAATTCGACAGTTTTTTCGAAACGTTGGTAAATCCTTAATTTATTTTCTATCGGTACAAAAAGATGGCTTTGGGTTCCAAGTGTTTCGGAGCTGCCAAGTAGCATAATGCCTTCAGGGTTCATACTATAATAAAACAATCCAAGTAATTTCTTTTGTAGTTCCGAATCCATGTAAATCAAAAGATTACGGCATGTCAGGATATCGAGTTTAGTGAAAGGTGGGTGCATAATAATGTTGTGCTGTGCAAACACCACCATTTCTCTAATTTCTGAGTTGACACGATAATAATCGTCCTGAACGGTAAAAAACCGGCTTAGCCGTTCATCGGATACATCTGCCGTAATATTTACAGGAAAAATACCTCTTCTGGCAGTTTCAATCGCTTCATTATCGAGATCGGTAGCAAAAATCTGTAACAAAATACCTTCGTTTGGCCTGATTTTTTCGAGCGTTTCTTTAAACACGATGGCCAATGAATAGGCTTCTTCCCCGGTTGAGCATCCCGCTACCCATGCCCTTAGAATTGAACCCTCCTGGAGGACGGAAATTAAATTTGGAAGCACTGACTCTTTCAACTTTTCCCATACTGGTGCATCCCTGAAAAAATTAGTAACCCCAATCATCAACTCTTTGAAGAGAATTTCCACTTCTTTGGGGTTTTGGTTCAAAAAACTAACATACGAGGCTATTTTACTTACTTTATGAATGCCCATCCGTCGTTCGATACGGCGATAAAGTGTATTTTTTTTGTAAAGAGAGAAATCGTTTCCGGTTCTGGTTCTGAGCAGAGATATGATTTTTTCGAGTGAATTTTTATCCTGTGGTTCAAAAGTTTGAGTTGGTTCAGTAGCGGGAATATGCCGCATGAGTTTCATAAGACTTACAGGTAACTCATTGGAAGGAGCTACTATATCTATTGTCACCGACTCGATTGCGTTTCGGGGCATGCTGTCGAATTTTGCCGTAGCAGGATCCTGTACCAACACTATTCCATTGTTTTCTTTTATGGCACTTAGTCCCAAACTACCATCGGACCCCATGCCAGAAAGAACCACACCGATAGCCAGTTCGCGCCGGTCGATGGCCAGAGAACGCATAAAGAAATCGATGGGAAGCCGAAGTCCTCTGATTTCAATCGGATCGGCCAGGTGAAGCACTCCTTTAGATATTGACATGCTTTTGTTGGGAGGGATCACATACACGAAATTTGGGTTCACCCTCATGCGGTCTTTCACCTGAAGCACCTTCATTTTTGAAATTCGCTGAAGTAACTCGGGCAGCATTCCTTTTTGTGTTGGATCCAGGTGCTGGATAATTACATAGGCCATTCCGCTATTTTCGGGCACATGAACCAAAAACTGCTCCAAAGCCTCAAGTCCACCGGCAGAGGCTCCAATACCGACAATTGGAAAAAGAATTTTTTCAGATTTGGACGGTTTTTCATTTAAAGATACTTTCGATTTCTCTTTCCCTGGTTTCATCGGCGAGGATTTTGAAAAATTGCCGAAATATACGACTTATTCTATTAATCAGGAACCATCTAAACCGCTTTTAAAGAAAAATAGCGCAAACATCAGTTTACGCTATTTTTAAAAGTAACTCTGTAAACTATCAACATTGCGGTCTGTCTTGGGGTTAGTGCGCATGGATACTTTGAAATACATCAATGCAAAATGGGTTAACTTGAAATAAAAGGGGCCTTCCTGATAAACTGTTCATCAGTCAGCTCCTCCACCAGAAAGTTAGCCAGGTCGGTGGCACTGATCCTGTGGCCCGGACTATCTGACAGGCTTGTTTTAATGTCCCGGTGCGTGTCGGTTAACTCAACCATCGAGGAGCGAACCAGTGTCCAGTCAAGATCGCTGCTTGATAAAAGTCCATATGCTTTTTGCCTGTCGGCAATGATTGTGGGAACAAAAAGTTTCATGATACTGACAACAAGTTTTGTTTTGAATCCTTTTCGGTCAGTTGGTGTATCAATGGCCAAACCTGCGAGTTCAATGTACCGTTTTGTATGGTTTCTTTTCGCAGCTTCTATTACGTGGCCCGTGGCAATGCTACAGGTGTCCGGGGTTTTTAGCGTTGGGCCGATGGTGCTGATTACAGCATCACTGCCTTTGAGCAATAAGTGGATGGTTTCTGCATCGCGGGCATCACCCGGGATAATTTCCAGCGATTGGCTGCTTTGGGTAAGTTTTACAGGGTTTCTGGTGAGTGCTTTTACCTGATATCCCTTCTCTAGCAACCGTTTGATGACATACCGGCCAGCCTTACCTGTACCGCCCAAAACGGCTATTTTTTTAAACTGTTTCATATTCTTTGATTTTCATGTTTACATTATAGTAGATCCCGTTAAGCGTTACTATTGGTGAGCGACAGTCGGATATTTCTATGCGAACGTTTGAAACCGTTGAGGTTGGCGGAAATCTGAAATTGGTACCTTTCAGGTACATCAAAGTGCGACCTTTGTTCTTCGACCACCACATTTTTGATGTCGGAAGCATCGAGCCCTGCTTCTTCCACCAGGAAATCCTTCAATCTGACGTTGTCGAAGTCCTGAGCAGTACCCATATTCATAAAAATAGTGATGGGCGTGTCTGTTTGAGTTTCTGGCACGATCATGACTTCCAAAGTCGAAAATTGAATATTTAGCTTTGTCTCCAGTAACTTGATTTCATTTAACTCTTCGTTTTTCACAAAACTGACCGAAACACCTGATTTCCCGGCACGTGCCGTTCTTCCGCTACGGTGTGTATATTGCTCGGTGTTTTCGGGCAAGCGGTAGTGAATGATATAATCCAGATTCTTTACATCTATTCCTCTGGCAGCAATGTCGGTAGCCACCAGTAAATTGATCCGGTGGTTTTTAAATCCGCGCAGTACTTTTTCGCGCGACTCCTGGTTCAGATTGCCATGAATAGCATCGGTGGTTACCACAAATCCGGCCAATTGTTTCGATAACCGTTTGGCAGCAATCTTGGTGCGGCAAAACAGGATTCCACGCTGATGGGTGCGTTCATTTAAAAATGCCTTTAAGTATTCCAGTTTCAAACCTTTCTTATAAATCAGGTACTGGTGTTCGATCTTTTGATTGACCAGTTCCTCCGCGTTTATTCGGATCTCAACGGCATCATCTGCCAGATATTCATTAATCAGTTCCCTGACATCTTTTGGCATGGTGGCAGTAAAAAGTAACCGGGTAATTCCCTCTTTACACGATTTCAGTATCTCATCAATCTCGGCTTTGAACCCCATGTTGATCATCTCATCGGCCTCGTCCAACACCAAATAATTCAGATCGTTAAGACTAAGTGCCTTTTTTTCAAGCAGGTCGATTAGCCTGCCGGGGGTTGCCACCACCACATGCGTCGGACGTTTTAGTTTCTCTATCTGTTCGTCAATGGGAGCCCCACCATACACTGGTTCGGCAAATACACGGGGCAAATATTTGGAGAAAAGAAAAAATTCGCGTGCCACCTGTTGGCCCAACTCTCGTGTGGGGACAAGCACCAGAGCTTGTATTTTATTCAATTTTGGATCGATGGTTTGCAGGATGGGCAAGCAAAACGCGGCAGTTTTACCTGTCCCGGTTTGTGCAACGGCCACCAAATCCTGTTTTTTTTGAAGAATATGTGGGATGGCCTTCTTTTGAATATCGGTAGGGATACTAATCTTGTTGTCGTGTAGTGCGCGGATTATATTTTCGCTAATCCCTAAATCTGAGAACGTCATCTTGAATATCAAATTAATGGTGATTGCCTCGTTTTGAGGTATTGGGTGCAAAGGTATTCATTAAAATGAGTGAACTTATAAGGTAATCATTTCCTATCTAATTCGTTTCAGAGTGATTAATCCTGTTGGTTTTAATGATTATTTTCAATGTTCATTTTTTCTATAAAATCTGATCACCAACTTTTGTAAGGTTTTTTGATCAACACGGAATTGGAGTAAGCAGGATTTCCTGTGACGTCTTCCCCAAGCCAGGAAGGTTTGGTGAATGCCGCATCCTCTTGCGGCAGTTCGATCTCTGCAACAGTCAGTCCTTCATTGTCGCCATAAAATTCATCTACTTCATAGGTTAAGCCACCGGGTTCTGGAATCAGGTGCCGGGTTTTGTCAATCACACCCGGTTCGCATAATTCGAGGAGTTCTTTTGCTTCTTCTAACATAATCTCTTTCTCCCACTCATAACGGCTTAAACCTGTGATACTGCTTTTTCCTTTAATGGTGATAAAGCCTTTGTTTCCAGCAATTCTGATCCTTACAGTACGCTCTGGAACAGAAACTAAATAACCTTGTATGATGCGAATGGTCTGTGTGGCATGCGATTTATAATCACCGTTTACCAGGAATTTTTTCTCTATTTCTTGTGGCATATTGAATTTTTAAATTTAATTAATTGTTTGAAAGTGTTTTAAAGGCATTCTCAATTTCTGCACACAGTCTGTTGTTGACCTCATCAAAACTACCGACCCCATTTATTTTTGCAACGCCGTGCTGCTGGTTGTATTTATTAATTACCGGAACCGTTTTCGTTTCATGCTCCTGCAAACGGTTCACTATTTTTTCCGTACTAGTGTCGTAAGGCATGCAGTCGGCGGTTTTGCTCCGGGCATCCAATCGTCTGATAAGTTCAAGTGCAGGAACTTCAATTTCAATTACTTTTGAAATGGTAGACCCGTGTTTTTTTAGCAATCCATCCAGGATATACGACTGTACTAAAGTACGCGGGAATCCCTTAAATATAAAACCTTTAACTCCTTTCGAGGCTTCGAGTTTTTTTTCAATCAATTTAACCACTATTTCGTCCGGTACCAATTGGCCGCCTTCATAAAGGGTCGAAATTTGTTGGCCTATTGCCGTGTTGTTGGCAATTTCTTGTTCCAGCATGGGCCCTGTGGCAATGTATTCAAGTCCGTAAGCCCTGGCAAGTGCTTTCCCTTGCGATCCTCTTCCTGAGCCGGGATATCCGAAGAGCACTATATTCATCAGGCTTTTACTTAATTCTGTTTGCACAATCAGCTCAATATCGGTGCTTACCTTTTCAATGTTCTGGGCGCCATCAACTGCGAAATAGTTGCCTTTGGCCTTATAAAAACTGAGAACAGGCAGTGTTTTTTCAGTATATTCATGTAACCTGTTTCTGATGACTTTCACGTTGTCGTCTATCCTTCCCTGAAGTTTTCCTCTGGCCAACAAACGATTAACAGAAGTTTCTTCATCAACTTCCAAACTGATGAGACAATTCAGCGAGGTGTTAAGCTTGATCATCAATCCTTCGAGGATATAGGCCTGGATGTAGGTTCGTGGAAAACCATCGAATAAAAATCCATTGGCATTGGGATTCGATTGGATGGTTTTTTCGATAACCTGAACGATGATCTCATCCGAAACCAGTCCACCCGAAGCGATAATCGATCGTGCTTCGATACCCAGGGAAGAGTCTTCGGCAATTTCCTTGCGAAGTATATCGCCGGTCGAGATATAAAATAGGTTATATTTTCCGATGAGAAACTCTGATTGAGTTCCTTTTCCTGCTCCGGGTGGGCCAAATAGCGCGATGTTTAACATAGTTTAAATTGATTAAAGGTTAGCCAATGAATCGTTTTGCAGTAAATCGGGATGATAGGTTATAGGCCTGTTTTTTTGGAGGGAACCCGGTTCGGTTTCTGTCTGAAGAATTCTTTTTATCTCCGTACTTCCCACCTCTTGTTTAAAAACATTGTTCATAAAAAACAACATGAAAAAGCTCAAAATGCCCGCTGCAATGGGGGTTGCAATCCAGCCCAGACTGATACTCCCAAGAATATTCAACTTTATTTCCCGTCCTCCTTTATATAGTCCTATTCCGATAATAGCACCAATAACCACCTGAGAACTTGATACCGGGACCAAAGGAATTGGAGGCAGTCCAATGGAGGCAATAGCGCTCGATAAGGTTTGAGATGAAAATATGAACAAAACCAGTGATTGAGCCAACACGATAATCAGCGCTGCTTCAGGGGTAAGCGGCATCAAAGATCTGCCAACAGTGTTGATTACGTGCTTTGAGTAGGTTGCTATTCCAATGGCAATGGCTATTCCACCGATGAAAAACAACTGCTGTTTACTGCCAATAACCAACCAATCAAAATCCAATGGAGTTAGTTGAATGGAATGTGTGAAAACCCCCATGACATTGGCTATGTTGTTAGCTCCTAAGCTGTAGGCTCCAAAGGCTCCGACAATTACCAATCCAACCCTGGTAATGACATCCTTGTATATCAAGTGTAATGATACTTTTCGGGTAGCCAGTTGAAGCAACATAAACAACAACACGGCAAAAATCCCACCCAAAATGGGACCTGAAATCCAGGTAGCTACAATTTTAGTAAGTACGCCCAGGTCGGTAGGGTTGTTGGTATAGAAATTCCATCCTATAATGGAGCCAACAATGGCCTGACTGGTGGAAACCGGAAGACTTAAACGGGTCATCCAAAAAACGGTAAGTGCTGCCGCCAATGCCACCGTGAATGCAGCGCCCAGGGTGCTTACGCTACCCAAATCGCCCAGTGTTTCGTTCGCACCAGCCCCCTGTGCCACGGCACCAATAATGACAAAGATACCGGCAATAATGGCCGCCAATCTAAATCGCACCATCCGAGTACCTATAGCGGTACCAAATATGTTGGCAGCATCGTTTGCCCCAAGTGACCAACCTAAAAACAAGCCGCTGGTTAAAAAAAGCAGGGTAATCATATATTTATTTTCAGTGCCATAATGGTTAATGCATCGGCAAGTTCCTGAGCTTTATCCGAAATGGATTCGATATGCAATGCAAAATAACGCAGATGTATTTTTTGTGCCAGATCAAGTTCATGCATCTCATGGAATAGTTTTCGTTTTATGTTCCGTGATATTTTATCTGTTTCGCTTTCATAAAAGTATACTTTCGTCAGCATATCCCTTACCTGGACCGGTTCCCTGAAGTAAGTACGTACGGCAGGGATTACACATAGTGCTGCTTCTACCGATGTGGTTGTTAATCGAATATATTCATTGCGTATGTTTTCAGGAAAAAACGGGAGTTCCAGTTCAAACAGGTATAAATTGTCTTTCGCTATATCTATCAGTTCATCCACGCGGTCGAGCATACTTACCACATCGCTGATACTCTGAGGAAGCAATGAATGTTGGTACGCTTCATCGTCAATTTTGCGCTGGAGCCTGTCGGCCGTGGCTTCCAATCTGTCGATATCGGAAATCTTATCAGCGAACGATTCTTTTTCGTTGTTCAGGTAGTTGAGTACTCCTTCTTTAAACACCAGCACACCTTTTTCGGCCGTGTTTATAAATTCGTCAATTTCAACTACCAGTTGCCGGGCGTGTTTAAAAATAATAGACATAGAACATGAAGTTTGAAATATGTATCCAAAGGTACTATTTTCAAGCTTTTATTAACAAAACATTTACATGGATCCAATGATCCTGAAAAAACAAAAAGGCTGCCTTGTATAATTAGGACAGCCTTTTTAAGGGATTGAATGGTCAGTCTATAACTGTGGCCCGGCAGCTACCAAGGCTTGGCCTTCCTTTTTATCAGTATATTGTTCAAAGTTCTTGATAAATAGTTCACCAAGTTCTTTGGCTTTTTTGTCCCATTCGGCAGCATCAGCATAGGTATCGCGGGGATCAAGAATTTTTGGGTCAACCCCGGGAAGTGAAGTTGGCACCTCCAGGTTAAAAATTGGAATGTTTTTAGTTGGGGCTTTTTCAATGGATCCGTCAAGGATGGCATCAATAATACCTCGGGTGTCTTTAATGGAAATACGTTTACCTGATCCGTTCCATCCTGTGTTTACCAGATAGGCTTTTGCGTTGTTGGCTTCTATCTTTTTCTCCAGTTCCAGGCCGTATTTGGTGGGATGGAGTAATAAAAAGGCAGCACCAAAACAAGCAGAGAAAGTGGGAACAGGATGAGTAACACCTACTTCTGTACCAGCTAGTTTAGCTGTAAAGCCTGACAAGAAATGATACTTGGTTTGTTGGTGGGTAAGCTTTGAAACAGGGGGCATTACACCAAAAGCATCTGCTGTAAGGAAGATTACTTTTTTTGCCGGACCAGCTTTGGATACGGGTTTCACAATATTTTCGATGTGATAAATGGGGTAGGAGACACGTGTGTTCTGTGTTACAGATCCATCGTTAAAATCAATTTTTCCATTGGCATCAACAGTCACGTTTTCGAGCAGTGCATCTCTTTTGATGGCATTGAAAATATCAGGTTCACTGTCTTTGTCCAGGTTGATGGTTTTTGCATAGCAACCTCCTTCGAAATTGAAAACGCCATCATCGTCCCAGCCATGTTCGTCATCGCCAATCAAAGCCCGTTTTGGATCGGTTGACAAGGTCGTTTTTCCAGTTCCTGACAGACCAAAGAAAATGGCCGTGTCGCCATCTTTTCCAACGTTGGCAGAACAATGCATGGATGCCATGCCTCTGAGTGGCAGATAATAATTCATGATAGAGAATACCCCTTTTTTCATTTCACCACCATACCAGCTGCCACCAATAACAGCAAGGTTGTCAGTCATGTTGAAAGCGATAAAATTCTCCGAATTAAAAGGGAGTCCATCGGATCTTTTCATACTTTGCCAATCAGGATTGTTGGTCTTTGACGCGTTGAGTATGACAAAATCCGGTTCAAATGATTCCAGTTCTGATTCAGTGGGACGAATAAACATGTTTTTCACAAAGTGAGCTTGCCAGGCTACTTCCATGATAAAACGCACCTTAATACGTGAATCGTGATTTGCTCCGGCATACCCATCTATCACATAAAGTTTTTTGCCGGTCAATTGCTTTGCGCCCAGCTGATAGAGATGATCCCAGGTTGTTGCATCAATGGGTTTGTTATCGGATTTTGTTAGTTCTGCCCACCAGATAGTGTTTTTCGTTTTTTCGTCTAGTACGATGTATTTGTCTTTGGGCGAACGTCCGGTAAATTTTCCGGTCATTACATTTACTGCACCAAGTTCTGTAACAATACCTTTCTCGTATCCTTCCAGGTCAGTGCTTGTTTCATCTTTATACAGTGTTTCGAAGGAGGGATTATAAATTATCTCTGCAACGTTTGTAATGCCATAACTTTCGAGTTCGGCTTTGATTTTGGTTAAACCTTTTGCCATAATAAATTTATTTGCGATTATTGATTAATTAATTTGTAAGCAAGATGTTCAATGTGATGCGATTTTTACTGAAAAGCATAATGCAATCGTGTGCAATATTACAAATATTAGGAAATTATTGGACAAAAATAAAGCCAATGCTACAATTTTCAAAGTAACATTGGCTTAAATATCAAAATAAATGATTTATTTATGTTTACGTTTCCAGCTTTTCTTGTTTACAATCACTGCCTGAGCGGCTGCCAAACGAGCAATGGGCACACGGAATGGTGAACAACTTACGTAATCAAGGCCGGCTCTGTGGCAGAATTCGATGGAACTTGGTTCCCCGCCATGCTCGCCACAGATACCCAGTTTGATTTTTTTACGGGTCTTACGGCCCTTTTTAACGGCCATCTCAACGAGTTGCCCAACACCTTCCTGATCAAGCACCTGAAATGGGTCTTCTTTCAATAGCCCTTTTTCAATATAGATGGGGAGGAATTTTCCGGCATCATCACGCGAATAACCAAAGGTCATCTGGGTGAGGTCATTGGTTCCAAAAGAGAAAAACTCGGCTGATTCGGCAATTTTATCTGCAACCAGGGCGGCACGTGGAATTTCAATCATCGTACCTACCATGAAGTCAATCTTTTCTCCACGTTCGTCGAATACCTTTTGAATGGTATCTCTAACGATTTGCTCCTGAAGTTTTAATTCGGCCAGGGTTCCTGTTAATGGAATCATGATCTCGGGATGAGCATGAATTTTACGTTTTTTTAAATCCAGTGCAGCTTCGATTATGGCACGGCTCTGCATTTCGGTGATTTCAGGATAGGTGTTTCCCAAACGGCAACCCCGGTGTCCGAGCATGGGATTCACCTCTGAGAGGTCTTCAATTTTTTCTTTGATCACCTTTAAACTTACTCCCATGACTTCTGCCATTTCTTGTTGGCCTTTATCATCGTGGGGAACAAATTCGTGCAATGGCGGGTCGAGCAGACGAACGGTTACAGGCAGGTCCTGCATGGCTTCAAAAATTCCCTCGAAGTCTTTGCGCTGGATGGGCAAAAGTTTGTCAAGAGCAACGCGTCGTCCTGCTTCATCAGCCGCAAGGATCATTTCACGCATGGCGATAATTTTTTCGTCACCAAAAAACATGTGCTCGGTACGGCAAAGGCCAATTCCTTTTGCTCCAAATTCGCGAGCCACCCTGGCATCATTTGGGGTATCGGCGTTAGTACGGACATACATCCTGGCTTTTTTATCAGCCAGTTTCATTAATTTACCAAAGTCGCCGCTTAATTCTGCCTCGACAGTTTTAATCATCCCATCAAAAACCTCACCTGTAGTACCGTTGAGGGAGATAAAATCTCCTTCATTAAATGTTCTGCCATTCATGGTGAGGGTTTTGGCCTTATAATCCACCTTAATGCTTCCTGCACCTGAAACACAGCATTTACCCATTCCACGGGCGACAACTGCGGCGTGCGACGTCATACCGCCACGGGCGGTGAGAATACCTTCGGCGGAATTCATCCCGGCAAGGTCTTCGGGAGAGGTTTCAATGCGAACCAAAATTACTTTTTTACCTTGTTGAGCCCATTCTTCTGCATGCTCGGCATGAAAAACAATCTGTCCGGTGGCGGCACCCGGTGAGGCAGGTAACCCTTTAGCCATGACGGTAGCTTCTGTCAGGGCATCTTTATCAAACACAGGATGCAAAAGTTCGTCCAGCTTTTCAGGATTAACCCGCATCAAAGCCTCTTCTTTAGTAATCAGCTTCTCATGGAGCATGTCGACAGCAATTTTTACCATGGCAGCACCGGTGCGTTTTCCATTGCGGGTTTGAAGCAACCACAATCGTCCATCTTCGATGGTAAACTCCATATCCTGCATGTCGTGGTAGTGCTTCTCCAACTGGTTTTGTGTGTCAAAAAGCTCTTTATACATGGATGGCATCGATTCTTCGAGCGAAGGGTATTTTGCAGCACGTTCTTCTTCTGAAACCTGTGCCAATTCGGCCCAACGTTGCGATCCTATTTTGGTAATTTGTTGAGGTGTACGGATTCCGGCCACCACATCTTCGCCTTGAGCATTAATTAAATATTCACCATTGAACAGGTTTTCGCCTGTTCCGGCATCACGGGTAAAAGCAACGCCGGTAGCAGAATTTAAGCCCATGTTTCCAAAAACCATGGCCTGAACGTTTACTGCAGTGCCCCATTCATCCGGAATTTTTTCCATTTTACGGTAGTAGTTAGCTCTTGGGTTCATCCAGCTATCAAATACAGCCATGACCGAACCCCATAGTTGTTCCCATGGATCGGTTGGAAAATCATGTCCGGTTTGCTTTTTTACAGCTTCTTTAAACCTTTTTACCAATAATTTAAGGTCGTCAACAGAGAGGTCTGTATCCAGTTCAACACCTTTTTCTTCCTTCAGGTGCTCGATAATTTCTTCAAAAGGGTCGGCATCTTCTTTTGATACCGGTTTCATGCCAAGCACTACATCGCCAAACATTTGTACGAAACGACGGTACGAATCCCAGGCAAAACGAGCATTTCCTGATTTCCTGGCAATGCCTTCCACGGCATCATCATTCAAACCCAGATTTAATACTGTGTCCATCATACCGGGCATTGAGGCACGTGCCCCTGAACGAACGGAAACCAGGAGTGGATTGTTTTTATCCCCGAATTTCGTGCCCATGATGAGCTCCAGTTGGGCAACAGCATGTTCTACTTCTGATTTGATGGCTTTAACAGCTTCATCTTTTCCTTTTGTGTTGTATAACGTACAAATTTCAGTAGTGATGGTAAATCCCGGAGGTACCGGCACACCAATTAAATTCATTTCAGCCAGGTTGGCACCTTTGCCGCCCAGAAGGTTTTTCATGGTTGCATTACCATCGGCTTTGCGGTCGCCAAACAGGTAAACATGCTTTTTTTTTGACATTTTTATTTGATTTTGTTAAATTAACGGTCATTTTCAGAGAAGGCAAAAGTACAAAAATTGGTGGTTTTAAGCAGCGAATAGGTGAGGTAATCTGCGAATAAATTATCAGTATAAAATTCATTAATGATAAACGGTGATATACCTGTATGAAAACGATTGCATCTTTTTATTTATCAACACCCTGGTGTAGTTTGTTTTGAATAAATAGTAATTCGTACTTCAGGCCTGTGATTCTGGGCTAATTTTTAATGGTTATAAGGAGAAGAAACGCCTTTATTTCCTAAGTTTGCCGTCTCTTAAAAGAAGGAAAAAAATGGGTGTAAAGCATAAAATAGGGCTCAGGTTCGAGGATAAATATAAGATGGAACGTCGTGTGGCCCTCGTCCCTGACCATGTAAAAGCCCTTCGCGACCTGGGTTTGGAGTTTGAGGTAAGAAAATCAGCCAAACGGATATTCGTCGATAGTGAGTATGAGGCCGTGGGTGCCCGGCTCGTGGATCAGGTTCCTGAGGCTGATATTATTTTGGGGGTGAAGGAAATGCCCATCGATTATTTTAAAGAGAACAGGACTTATCTGTTTTTTAGTCATACGATTAAAGGACAGGAATACAATATGCCCATGTTGCGCAGCATGATGGAACACCATTCTAACCTGATTGATTACGAGAGAATTACAGACGAAGATGGGAAAAGGTTAATTTTCTTTGGACACTTTGCCGGATTGGCCGGAATGATCAACTCTCTGTGGTCAGCGGGTCAGCGGTGGAAGGAGTTTGGCGTTGTTACCCCTTTTCTAAAACTGAAACAAACCCACCATTATCAGTCTCTGGATGAAGCAAAAGTAGTTATTGCAGAAATTGCCCTGAAGATGGCTCAAAATGGATTGCCTGAGGAAATTGAACCTGTTGTTGTTGGGATTACGGGTTATGGAAATGTAAGTCATGGTGTTCAGGAAATACTTGACCTACTACCGGTGAAAAATATTTCACCAGGCGAACTGCTTCAATATTCAATCAGCGGATTCCCTGACAAAAAGTTGATTTACAAAGTTGTATTTAAGGAGAAAGATCTTTCTGTGCCGATTGAAAAAGGAAAGAGTTTTAACCTTCATGAGTACTATAATCAACCGGAACTTTTTGAAAGTCAGTTTGAGAAGTACCTGCCTCACCTAACCATTTTAATGAATTGCATTTATTGGGATGACCGTTATCCGGTGATTGTCAGCAAGGACTTTTTGGAAGTGATGTTTAAGAACCCGAAACCCAAATTACTTGTCATCGGAGATGTTACCTGTGATCCGGATGGCTCAATTGAATGTACTCATAAGGGGACTGTAATAGAGGATCCTGTTTTTGTTTATAATCCGCACACACGCAAACCAACCATGGGATTTAAAGGCGAGGGTGTTCTTGTCATGGCAGTCGATATTCTTCCCAGTGAATTGCCCCGCGAGGCTTCTCAGACATTTTCTGATGCTTTGGTGGGCTTTATTCCCGACCTGGCTTCAGCCGATTTTGACGTGTCTTTTGAGCAACTCCGGATTCCAGCCCCATTAAAACGGGCCATGATTCTATATCATGGTGAATTAACTCCTGATTATCAATATTTACATGAATTTTTAAAGTAAATTTCCATCCTAATCCAATTAGTCAATTAATTTATCCAAAATAATGAAGAAAGTTTTGATTTTAGGTGCCGGTTTATCAACCATCAGTTTGATCAAGTATTTATTGAAAAATGCTGCTATTTACGACTGGCAGATAATTGTTGGTGACCTTAGTGAAAAAGCCGCTCGTGATAAAGTGGGTCAGGATGAAAGAGGCCGAGCCATTCATTTTAATATTGCTGATGAAACAGCAAGTAGAAAAACCATAGAAGAGGTGGACGTCGTGATTTCAATGTTGCCTGCATTTCTGCATATTTTGGTGATTGAAAAGTGCATCGAGTTCAAAAAACCAATGTTGTCTGCGTCCTATGCCACGGATGAGATTAAGGCGTTAGACGAACGGGCTGTTGCAGCTGGAATTCCCATTTTTATGGAGTTGGGTGTTGATCCGGGAATCGACCACATGTCGGCAATGAAGGTTATAAACAGGATTAAAGATGAAGGTGGTGAAGTTACCTCATTTTACTCTTTTACAGGAGGATTGGTGGCGCCGGAATATGATAACAACCCCTGGAACTATAAGTTTACATGGAACCCGCGTAATGTGGTGATGGCCGGTACGGGCGTTTCTCAGTACATTAATAATGGCCGGTATAAATACATTCCTTATTTTAGGCTTTTCGATCGTATATTGAACAGGAGAGTTTTGAAATATGGTGATTTTGAAATTTATCCAAACCGTGACTCGCTTAAATACCGGGAAATTTATGACCTAAAGGACATTCCTTCGATGTTTAGGGGAACCATGCGACGACCTGGGTTTTCAAAAGCATGGAATGTGTTTGTGACTTTGGGTTGTACAGATGACACTTACCGGATGGAAAACTCTGAAAACATGAGCTACAGGGAGTTCATCAATACTTTTTTAAAATATCAGCCGGATGTGCCTGTTGAGATAAAACTTCAGGATTATTGTCCGAATGCTGCTGATCCCATTGTATTTGAAAAACTAAAATGGCTAGGCATTTTCAGCGACCGCAAAATTGGTTTAAAAAATGCAACTCCTGCTCAAATATTACAAAAGTTACTCGAAGAAAAATGGTCAATGGATCCTGAAGATAAGGATATGATCGTGATGCAGCATGAGTTTAAATTTAAACTGAATGGAAAAGAAAAAATGATTGTTTCTGCAATGGCAGTCCTGGGAAAAAACCAGGAAGAAACAGCCATGGCCATTACCGTTGGCACCCCTTTGGCCATTGCAGCAAAACTACTGCTGACAGGTAAGTTGAATCAAAAAGGAATTCAACTTCCGATAAAAAGGGAAATTTATGAGCCCATTCTGACAGAACTGGAAGAATCTGGTATCAATTTTGAAGAACAGGAATACTTGATCGCATAATTTTAAGCACAATATTTTCAGAAGGTGTAGTTCATGGATTGCACTTTTTTGTATTTAAAACCTTCCAAATGAAATATTTACTTCTTCTGTTATTGATAGGTATAGTGATTTATTACGCCATGAAATGGCAAAAACCCAAAAGCCAATCATCAGGAAATGCTTCAACTGATCCTGGTGGTTCGCAAAAGCATGCCGGCAACAACGATTCCGGTTCCTATCAACCATCGGGTAGTGTACCGAAAGGTCGGCTAGGAGGGGGTTATGGTAAGTGGATAGGTGGTGGATTGGGCTGGGCTTTTGGAGGGCCAATTGGTGGATTGTTGGGTTTTGTTTTTGGCTCTATGTTCGATGGCTCAACCATCAATCGGCCAACCGGTGGGGGAGCAGGTTCAGGTGATTTTGTAGCCAGCCTGTTGGTTCTGACGGCTGCTGTAATGAAAGCAGATGGAAAAGTGACCAGAGGCGAACTGGAGTTTGTTAAAAAGTTCTTGCTTCATAATTTTGGAAGCCAACGTGCCAATCAGTATGTTCAAATGCTTGGAGAGATTGTTAAAAAGGATTTTAATGTGCAGGAAATGAGCTTGCAGATAAAACAATACATGGACTACAGCTCCCGGTTGATGTTGTTACAGTATTTATTTGGGGTGGCTATGTCAGATGGCAAAGCCGGGAATGTTGAGATCGGATTGATTGACTCCATCGCCTCGTACATGGGAATCAACCGCCCGGATTATGATTCCATTAGAGCCATGTTCATCAAAGATACGGATAGTGCGTATAAAATTTTAGAGATAAATCCGGACGCTACTAACGAGGAAGTTAAAAAGGCTTACCGCGAATTGGCTAAACGATATCATCCTGACAAGGTGGCACATTTGGGTGAAGAAGTTAAAAAAGGTGCTGAGGAAAAAATTATGCAGTTGAATGCCGCCTACGATTCAATTAAGGAAAAGCGTGGGATGAACTAATCGTGAAACCTCCAGCTGACACCAAAATATAACCTGGCATCGCGTGAAGGATAATGAGGAGATGAAAAGTATCGGTTGTCGTTGAGATATCCGTTCAGATGAGCCCATTTAAAAAACATGCGTGCGCGTTTTACAACCAGGGTTACATAAAAATCAACATAGGGATAGTTTCCAATCTTTTTTTCGTCTTGTAAATAGAACACCCTCAGTTCAGGCATGTAGGCATCGGCATAATAGGCAGTAAAATAGGTAACCTGAAATCCAGTCTTTAGCGTAGCTGCTTTCTTGAAAATGGTATGTTGGAAATATAGATCCATAGTTCCTGTCAGTTTTGGTAGCCTGATCTGGTTTGGCTGACTGGTTTTCTGATATACCACCCGAGTGTTGACTCCTACACTTCTCCATGGTATGGTGCCTTCAACGAAAAGCTGCATGACCGTTTCTCCCTTCTCAATTTGGGCGGGCTGCATCGAATCATTGAAATAGGAGTAGTTTACAAACGTATAAAATTTCCCTCCGATACTTATATCCCGGTATGAATATTTGGCACCCAATATAGAATACTGTTCTTTTTTAAAACTGTTGTTCCAGCGATAATGGTTGCTGTTGTATTTATTAAAATACCATTCAGGTGTTTTACTGGAGAGCGTTAAGTCAGCCGAAAACTCACCTATGTTTTTATCCTTTCGACCCAGAAATTGAATTAACTGACCAGATATTTGATAGTCACCGCCGTTGTAGTCACCTGTTACAAATTTGGCATCTACATTCAGGTAAAAACTTTTCCCAATGTTGATGCCCATTCCAGCCAATGGAATGAGTTGGTTGTAGGTGCTGTTTACCGAATCGTAAGCGAATGATTGAATCAGGTGATTTTGGGTAATACCAAAGTACAAATAAAAGTGCTTTTCTTCGGGGGTTTCCTGATAGCCTAAACTCGACCATTTGAGGGTATTACTGATTCTCTGTTGGTAAATAGAATCGTATGTGGACGCAGAATCGATGGGAGGGAGGTGGCCAATATAGAAGCTACTTGTTATCTCGGCATCTGTATAAATCAATTGGTTTCTCACGTATTGAAAAGAATGGGAAATACTACCGACATCTATTTTTCGAGAGCGGTTGCCTTTTTTGTCAAGAGGGCGCAACAGGTTAAAATACTGTTCAATATAAACTCCTGAGTTCTTCACCAGGTTTTTGGCATTGTTCAGGTTAACAGGTATTACCCTGCGGTCGGTTTCCAGGTTTTGTTCAAACACACTATCATAAACGATCCCTCCATTTTCCTGCATTTCCAACTTGTTGCGCAGGTAATTGGCAAGCACTCCATATCGTTTATTTGAAGTTTGATACATGGCAGTAAAATAGACTCTGGTATCGTTAGATTTGCTGTTTTTGTAGGGGCCGGGAGAGCTGTTTAAGGCGAAGTCCAATCCAAACTTAAATCCTTTAAAAATTTCTCTGGCGAATGCCACCCCTAAATTTTGCTCCTTTTTCGATCCCATCACATAAAACAGTTCGGTAAAAGGCTGTTTCAGTTCGTAATATTTTACTTCCTGATTGGTGAGGACATAGCTGTTGAACGATTCTATTTCGGTTGAGTAGCCTGGGGTCAGGGTAGGAGAGAACACCTGATTTTTTGCTGCCAGGCCTATATTGCTGAGCGTGGAATAGAGTTTGTTGTGGTAAGTAAGGGGGTCGTATTGTTGAAAATAGGTAATGGTGGTATCGAAAGAATGTAGTTTTCCAAGTTTCAGGTTTTCAAATGAGGATAGAAAGTAATTCACTTCGAGTGAATCAAAAATCGGTACAGGCGAAACATCAGCAATCGAGTCAGTTATCTTAGGTGTTGTCGTTTCGGTAATGGTGTCGGGCATAATCACATCTTGTGCATGAAGTGGAATAATATTCCAAATGAGCCCGAAAAGAGCCAGGGAAATCAGGTACTGAAAAAAAGCAGGTCGGTTCAAATTCACATATGATTTATTCGCGTCAAATTTACGCAATATGCGATCACCAGTACAATAACCTTACCACAAAAAACAAATGCTTTTTAGTGTTGGGCTTTTTATGAATGACTTATTTGACAGGCAAAAAAAAAGCTTGTCCTTTTCAGGGCAAGCTATTTTATGTCTTTGGCGACGACCTACTTTTCCACCACAGGGGCA
>PCUL01000290.1 GCA_002771745.1 Bacteroidetes bacterium CG18_big_fil_WC_8_21_14_2_50_41_14 | reverse complement strand
AAGAATTTAAGGAAGAGGGCTATAATGTGGGTGATATGGACGATGTATTACTAAGAAAAGTGGAAGAACTTACCTTGTATACCATAGCACAGCAAAAACAAATTGATGAGCAAAAGAAAATGGTGGATGTGCTCATTCAACAAGTGATGGAACTTAATCAACAGCTTACTGAAAAAGGCGACCAATAGGTTTCTTCATAAAAAACACTTTCCAGATGTTTAAGTTAGTTTCAATTAAAAAACATAACAATGAATAAAGCCGGACTCACTTTTTTGTATTTTATCCTGTTGTCTTCCACATTTGCCCAATCACCGTTATCGGTCAAGTGGCTCAAGAACTCGAAAGGATCGGGTTGGGATTTGGTGAGCGATATGGTAATCGACAATAAGAACAATGTTTATCTTGTTGGAAATTATACAACAAAGGCTACAAAAGACAATTTAAGTATAGCAAGTAACAAGGATATTTTTATTGCTAAATTCAATTCACTTGGAACGCAGATTTGGGTTCGTCAAATAAAAACGAAGAGCTATTGTCACGTTAACAGTATTCAATTTGATAATAGTGGGAAGCTGCTAATTAACGGATATTTTTCGAAAGAGATAAAATTCGGTCCAAACGCATTAAATGCTTTAAAAGGAAATGACGCCTTTTTCGCCGTTATGGATACTATGGGAAATTTTCAATTCGTGAAGCAAATTAGTGGTCATTTTAACGGATCTCCCATATTTATTAAAAGTAGGAATACTGATGATGGCTATTGGTTCGCAGGTAGTTATTCCGGCAGCTTAATCATTGATAATAAGATTTTTGAAGGTAGCCACCCATTAGACATTTTCATTGGTGGGTTTAATCAGAAAGGAGAATTGGACAAATTTTTGTTACTTAATGGAAATGGAGAGGATCAGCTACAAGACTTTTTAGTTGATTCATTGGGATATCTTCACATAACAGGTAGTTTTGAACAAAATCTCAGTGTAGAAAATAATCAGCTTAAATCTGTTGGAAGAGCAGATGCCTTTCTTATTTGTCTTGATAATGATTTACACCTGATACGGTCAAAACAAATTGGCGGTTTTTTTGATGACACAGGAAGGAAGCTTCGATTAGATAATGAGCAAAATTTAATTTGGGCAGGCAGTTTTGCGGACGAGGTAATTCTGAGTAAAAAACAAGAACTACACTCAAATGGAAATTTAGATGTATTTGTATGCAAATATAATTCTGATGGTGACTTATTATGGTTTGATCAACTGGGTGGACCAGGGAATGAATATGTAAGTTCAATAGCAATTAATAGGTATAGTAGTATATACCTTGCTGGTAATTTTAGAGGTCCCATCAATAAAAATGAAACCAAAATCGAATCTGATCATTCAAGTGATGTGTTTATAGCAAAATACCTTGAAAATGGTGATTTTCAATACTTAGAATCATTTGGAGGGACTAATTCTGATTATGCCCGACAACTCGAAATAGATACCTCCAATTATTTATACCTGACAGGAAACTTCAAAGATTACTTTCTTGCCTTAAAAGACTCAACCTCAAATGCCTCCGATGAAGACTATTTTTTAGCACAGCTTTATGATTGTAGTTTTAGTACACCTATACAACTTCCTTCTGATACAAGCATATGCGGTGATTTTTTTGTTATTCAGGCAGACACAGGATATAGCGAGTATAATTGGAAT
>PCUL01000128.1 GCA_002771745.1 Bacteroidetes bacterium CG18_big_fil_WC_8_21_14_2_50_41_14 | reverse complement strand
GGATGCCCCCTTTTTTTATCGGTAGTTAACTACCCGGAAGGTGGTTATTGAGAAATAACAACTCTCTTGGTAACTAATCCGTTCACAGTGTTGATCTGTACTACATATACACCGGCTTCGTAGGAAGAAGTGTTCAGTTCTACAGCATTTGCTCCTGCCAGGGTCGAAGTGTAAACAACCTGTCCTACATAGTTCATCACACTGATGTGATTCATCGCTACGTTGGAAGTCACGTTTACCTTGTCTTTGGCCGGGTTAGGATATACATTTAGTTCACCAGCTTCAGGATTGTTTACATCAAGTACCGGTATTACATAAACGAAGTCTTCTGTCATGGGTACATTCCATCCAGGTGCCGATTCACAGAAGTCGGTTTCACTTTCCCATACACAGGTAACCTGGTACCAGTATGAACCTCCTATTACAGTAGTCTCGTCAAGGAAGGTATAGGCTTCAACACCTGCTTCTGCCGGTACGGTGGCAAACAACTCGTAATCGCTCACATCATCGGTCCTGCGGTATACGTTGAATCCGGAGATCGCGCGATCGCTGCTGACATTGCTTATCGTTACATCTGCTGAAGTAGCCGTTAACTGTCCGCCACCAATTAATGTGGTGTTGTCAGTATAGCTGCCTAAAACTACGCCCTGGTAAGCTGTCGTTACAAAGCCCCTGAGCAACCATGCACGGTTTGAAATACCGTAGTCCTGAATGTGTTCCCATCCTGAACCATTGTTCATCAAATCGGCATTCGGGTTCCAGCTGCCCATGTCGGTTGTGATACCTACTCCGTATGTGTCGGCCGGTCCTGCCGTGTTCACTCCAATCCACAGTTCCTGTGTATTGTCGAACATGGCCGGGGAGGCAAGGGTGACCTCGTTGAAGTCATCGCCTATCACAATTTGTGAGGTAACGTCTTCCTCGTAAATCAAGGTCGAGGCATTGGCTCCCTGCCAGATCTTGGCACTTACTGTTCCTACGCCTACAAGACGCGAATCAATAAATACACTAATCTTGGTCACGGCGGCGCCGGCGTAGTCAACCAATTGTGAAGGTTCAAAACGAATGGCAACGTCTGAAGACCAGGCTGCCGTAGATCCCCATACATATTCTATGGTGGCGTCATCGTAATACAACCAATCGGCTACTACGGGTTCTACCGGTGCATTCCAGGTTAACAATACATCTTCAAGATTGTATTCTCTACCCGTCAAATCACTAATGCTCTGACAGGTTCTGTATACTGAAATGTTGTCCACAAACCAGGAAACCACATCGAATGAATTCATCCCTACAGCGTTGAAACGGATCCTGAAGGCATTGGTCATGGCATAAGCACTGATGTCAACGTGGTTCGATGTCCAGTCGAAGCTGCCGTTGTTGGCAAAAGTGGCCACAACGCTCCAGGTGCTTCCATTGTATACTTCTGCATTCAGCATTTCAAGGCCGGTCGAGTTGCGATCGTCCAGTTTAACGTCGAAGTCAAACCACAGGTCGCCTTCGGTCATCAGGTCGGCATTTAATGGATTGCTGGTCAGGGTTGAACTGTAGTCGTTTTCAAGCAATGGATCCCAGCTGAATTCAGCTGAAGGTTCCGGGGTGCCTACTACCGGATTGATGCTCCAGTTGCTGCTGGAAGTAGTCCATGTGTTGAAATCAAAGGTCCCCTGTTCCCATCCTTCGAAGAATGGT
>PCUL01000342.1 GCA_002771745.1 Bacteroidetes bacterium CG18_big_fil_WC_8_21_14_2_50_41_14 | reverse complement strand
ACCGCTCACCGAGGGTGCTATAATTAGCATTTCTCCTTCGCACACTTCTTCTATAGGAGGATTAAATTCAATAACAGGACGCGAATAGATGATTACCAATCCTAATCCATAATCAGCATTTATAATTTCGCCGTACTCATTATAAAATTGACTTTCTCCCTGCTCCCATATCCAGTTAACCTGAGTCAGGCCTTCATTTATACCACTAAATACCAGTTCTGCCATCAGGGAGTTGTTTGGTAAACTTATTGGGGATTGCCCTTGCCAGTTGATGTGTACTTCTCCCAAGGCAGGTATTACGCTAACCTGAAATCCTTCTTCCAGGTCCGGGTGGACCTGAATATATCCATCACATTCTATTTTGTCTTTGTCGTAGGTAAGCATTACATCAAAGCGATACACATTGGTAAAATTGCTCAACATCAATTGGCTTGCCGTGGCATTGCCAATGCAGGTATAACCATCGCCTGCTATCGCATCAATAATCTGAGATATAATTCGCTCAATTTCTATTATAAATGTAGTGTCACAACCAAATTCATCTTGCACTTTGCAGTAATATGTTCCTGCAGACAGGTTCTCAAACAAACCATTATTGGTTTGAAAGCTGTATCCTGAATCAATGGAGTATTGGATATCCCCAATACTTATCTGTGCTTCAAGGGTTATGCTGCCGTCAGATGAGTAATCGTTTTCAGGTGTTATATTAACTGTAGTTAGCTGTGGGCCTTCAATATTTTCTATAACAACAGGATTGTTTTCATATACCATTTCACATCCACTCTGGTCTTTCACCCTGATTGTATAATTGCCCGGGGAGAGATTTGCAAAGAAGTTGTCAGACTGCCAGGTGATGCCATTGTTGATGGAATATTCAAAATCATTACCACTGCCTGAAGTTGCTGTAATGTTAATTGATCCGTTGTTTTGCATACAATGAGAAGATGAAGAACCCACTTGTGTGATAAGTATGTCCCCTGCATCAACAATAGTAAATGAAGCTGATATTGTAATACAGCCGTTGCCATCTGTAAGATGCAGATAGTAATTACCAACAGATAAATCAAAAATGTCAATATCCATTCCAATAAGGTTACCACTGCCATCATACCAATTAAAATTGAAAGGAGCCACTCCTTCAACCTGAATCCCTGTAATACTTCCGTTGTTCTCTCCGCAAGATGTGGGAGTGATCATCAGGTTATCTTCATTAAAAACAGCTTTATCGAGCCACCCAACCTGAATACTGTCGTTTCGGCGACAGCCCTCGCTGCTTGTAGCTATTACCCAATAGGTTCCGGTATCGGAAATGGTAATGCTAAAAAGGTTTTGACCAAAATCACCTGTACTCCACGCGTACATACCGGGATCGATTCCCGCGTTGAGTATAAGGGATTCTCCCTCACAAACCAAGGTATCAGGGCCTAAATCTGGTAATGGGCTATAGGCCACTTCTACCTCACGGCTGGTGTGTTCAAACCTTCCATTGGGATACCAAACATCTACCTCCACCTCATAGATGCCTCCATTTGTAAAAGTATGTTCGGGGTTTAACTCGTTGGAAACATTGTTTAAGCCTGAGCTGAAATCATTAAAAAACCATCGAATGGAATCAGGAACAGGGTTGAAATTAGAAGTAAACAAAAACGGTGCACCGGCACATAATCCTTCAAATTCAAAAC
>PCUL01000223.1:8275-12114 GCA_002771745.1 Bacteroidetes bacterium CG18_big_fil_WC_8_21_14_2_50_41_14 | reverse complement strand
AGAACACAAAAAGTTACTGGTTTCGTAAAAGTTTTTTGTTAACTTAAATTTTTGTAACTATGAAAAAGAGTATTAGTCTTATTATCGGTGTAGCTTTTGTTTTCGCATCATCATTTAGTATTTTAATGGCTCAGTCTGAAGGGGGAGATAAAGCTCCTGTTAAAAAATGGCATCAGGAAAAGTGCCCAGATAACACAACCTATGAAATTTGCTTGTATATAGGTGATGGAAATGACTGTTCGCCTTATTTGGCGAAGACAAGAGAGTGCTTCGCTACACCAGCCGATCCAAACAATTAGAATAGTTGTTTTTTTGAACCTTCCATATATTTTGATTACAAATTATCGAATTTTCAAAATCAATTCTAAAAAATGAATCCACTTCGAAAAATTGATAAACTATTTTTTAATCATTATAGGGATTATGGGTTATCAATTTTTCTGAGTAGATTTAAGAATTAATTAAAAAAAAGAAGTAGCTCGTTCATGAGTGCCAAAAAATTGACGTCTAGAAAATAAATAACTTACTTATAACTTAACGTATTTATGATAATGCGCACCTATTTCCCCCTGACTTCGAAAAGATTTTCGAGTTGTTTTTGTAAGTAATTGTTTGTCTATTCATAAATGATTACTGCGATTGGATTTGGGCGACCCAGGGTCTTTTTTTTCCTTTATTTCATGTTTGTACCTAAAAGATAAATATGAGTGGAGTGGTAAGTGTACGATTCATAACAAATTCAATGGCAAATCAAAGTTTGTTAAGACCATTAGAAGTTTGGTTGATAAGGCTGCCGTGGCTGATTTGATTAATAAAGGCTATCAAACCAATATCATGTTGACAATGGTTAAAATCATTGAGAATGACGGGCATTTATGTCAAATTGAAAGTGCCTTTAGAATATTTAAAACAGATCTTAAAATAAAGCCAATATTCCATTGTCTGCAAATATGAATTGAAACACATAATTTGCATCTCATTTATGGCTTACAAAGTATACAAGGAACTGGAAGGACAACTTAATGTGAAAGAACCTTCTTTTAGTCCTGAAAAAGCAAATCAGATAGTTAAACAATCTATCAAATGAAGGTGAATACTCAATACGCATATATCAGGCATGTATTGTTAATCTTCGACAAACAGAAAAAATCACCTGACCTTATTAATTTTGGGTGACCCGGTGTCGAAGACAGGAAATAAAACAAATATATGCTTTGCTTTTTTCGTTTATTTTTTATTGCTTTGTAATCGAAACAGTATTTCTTTGCAAAACAGGCAACATGTTAGCCGGCAAACCCTGAAATTGCAAAAAAATACCCAAATTCAATAATTTAAAATTAATTTAATTAATCCGTTATAATGAAAAAGAGTATTAGTCTTATTATCGGTGCAGCTTTTGTTTTCGCATCATCATTTAGTATTTTAATGGCTCAGTCTGAAGGGGGAGATAAAGCACCTACTTGTAGATGGCATCAGGAAAGGTGTGCAGATAACACAATCTATGAAATTTGCTCGTATTCAGGAGATGGGAACGTGTGTTCCACTTATTTGGCAAAGACTAGAGAATGTTACCAAGTACCAGTTGATCCAATCAATTAGAATAGTTTTTTTTGAACATTCTATATATTTTGATTGCAAATTATCAAATTTTCAAAATCAATTTTAAAGAATGAATCCACTTCGAAAAATTGATAACTATTTTTTATCCTTTATGGGGATTATGGGTTATCAATTTTTCTGAGTAGATTTAAGAATCAAATAAAAATAGAAGTAGCTCGTTCATGAGTTACAAAAAATAGATTTCTAAAGAAAAAATAGCGTTTTTAAAATTTAATGATTTTATGATTAAGCACACATATTTCCCGATATTTGTTTTGGTTATGACAATTATTTTGTTCAGTTGCTCCACCGAAACAAATAGCACAACAACCGGAGTTGAAACAATTAATATTGATGTAAATAAATTCAAAGAGAGAGGCTTGTTAAGTGATTTAATTGAGCCAAAAGATTTCATAGCACTCGAGACAAATGATAGTTGTCTGATAAATACGATAAGTAAAGTTGTGATATTTGAGGAAACTATTTTTGTTCTTGACAGAAATTCTCAAAAAATCTTCAGGTTTGATATCGATGGTAACTATTTAGGAAGAATTGGACAAACAGGGGAAGGGCCAGGAGAATATTTAGAAATTCAGGATCTAGCAATTGACAAAGAGAACAGGAAGATATATGTACCTGATTATTATAAAGTTAATGTCTATGAATTAAACGGGCAATTTGTTAAATCTTCAAAATTGCCATTTATGGGCAGTCATATGCATGTTTTAACAAACAAAAAGTTTGTTTTTTATGGAGGAGGCGTCGAGGACAGAGCAATTATAACGGATGAAGATTTTACTGTTATAAATTCATATTTTCCTTATAGTCAAAAATACAGATTGAATAACAGCTATATTTTTTCAGATTATAAAAACAATGTTATTATGCACCTATCTACGTGTGACACAATATTCACACTTAAAGATGGTAATCCTAAACCGTTTTTTTACATAGATTTCAATGGGAAAAACTTCACACAATTAGATTATGAACAGTTGCCTGCTGGTGACAAGGGTAATGTCGCAGATTATGAAAGAAAAAGCAATAAATTTGTGAGATGTTATGGGTTTTATCCATTAACAAATTCTATTATTTTAAGTCTTGGTCATGCTAATAAATCTTTTACAGGAATATACAACATAGAATCAAGAGTGTATCTAGGTATAAACCAGTTAAATTTGTCAAACGACATTTTTGGTTCATATATTTATTTTAATCCCGTTGGGGTGAGTGGTGAAAACTACATATTCGCGGTGGAACCAAGTAAACTGTTAAAAAACCGATCAAGTGATTTTGTAAAGAAAAATGTTGAAAAGCTAAGAAATACGAATGAACATTCTAATCCTGTATTATTCGTTGCAAAATCAAAAATATAGAATTTGTGGCTTATTCTTAATTACGAATCGATAAATATTTAAAGGGATGACAATTAGAAATATTTTCAAATATTTTCGCATTTGGTGGATAGCACTTATTTTGGCAATAATAATCATGGTTTATAACGGAATTCAATTGTCCAAAAGAAGTGACATGATTTATTATCTTACGAATATTGTAAATAATCAAAAGAATAGAATAATTACCTATGAAACTAATGATAGTATTAGGTTAATTAAAAGCTGCTTAGGTTTGGATCCAAATATGGAGATGATTACTTTAAGTGGAGTTAAAGTTAAGCTAGTTGATGTATTCAATACAAGAAAGCTTGTAATTCGTTATTCAAAACTGAGTTGTAATTCCTGTGTCGAGAATGAATTTGAACTGCTAAAGGAGTTTGTGAAAAAAATAGGTGCAAACAATATAGTCATGATAACTGATTATGAAAATACCGGAAATCTATTTCGGTTTCTTAGAATTAATCAAATGGAAGATTTTGATGTATATCTAACGCAAGACCATGAACTACAATCTGTTTTAGAATTTCACAATATGCCATATTATTTTATTTTGGATAGTCGTTTAATTCTTAAATCGATTTTTATCCCCAATAAAGAAGATAATGAGTTTACGAAAAGTTACTTCAATTCAATAACTAAGTACTTTTTTGATGTACAAAAGTAGTTTATGATCGTACAATGATTCATTTTTAAAAGTAATACGAGAGTTTTTCATTGTATTAAACTGTGTTTCGCTAAAATTGTTTACCTTGAGATTTATAAATAGTTAAGATGAAATTAGGTCGTATCACCACAAAAATAGTACTGGTCATTTTTGTATCCATGAGTGGCTGCATTTCTGTA
>PCUL01000223.1:7633-8249 GCA_002771745.1 Bacteroidetes bacterium CG18_big_fil_WC_8_21_14_2_50_41_14 | reverse complement strand
ACAAGAACATGGTTATCCCACAGAAAGTGAGTATTACCTTATTACAATTAAATGATTTCCCCATGCAGACCATTTCCAACGGGCTATTAGAACCTGCCGCTACTGCTGAGCTCTTTTTTGAAGAATCGGGAACACTTGACCGTGTTTATTATCACAATGGCAATAAGGTTAGCAAAGGTGATGTACTGGCTTCTTTGGCTAACGCTAGACAGTTGCTGAATATGCAAAAGGCAGAAGCTGCTTTAAAGGAGACAGAAAGTGAGCTGCACTCGCTCGTGTTGGGATTTGGGAGCACTACTGGAGATACCTCCAGCATGGAACATGAACTGCTACAATATCTAAAAAGTCAAAGTGGATTTACCATGGCTGCTTTAAACTTGCAATCGGCCAGAATGAATTATGAAAACACCTTTTTAAGAGCACCTTTTAACGGTCTTGTTTCGGGCGTTGAAAAGCAAGAACACCAACAGATATTAAGTTCAGATCCGTTTTGCACTTTGTTAAACGAAGAGCAATTCGTAGCCCGGTTTTCAGTGATCGAACAAGAGCTTGCAAAAATAAAACCCGGGCAGAAAGTGAAGGTTTACCCCATTGCTTACGATAGCTTATATGTCAC
>PCUL01000223.1:7184-7572 GCA_002771745.1 Bacteroidetes bacterium CG18_big_fil_WC_8_21_14_2_50_41_14 | reverse complement strand
TGTGGTTGACAAAAATGGATTGATCAAAGTAAAAGCACTGGTCGATAACAAGAAAAGGCAAAAAAAATCAATTATGAATCTGCTCGCCGGTATGAACATCAAAGTGGTGATTGAAGATATGAAACCCGATCAGCTTTTTGTACCTAAAAGTGCCATAGTATTGCGCTCGGGAAAGAAAGTCGTTTTTACTTGTGAAGGCGGATTGGCCAAATGGAATTACGTGGAGACAGGTGTTGAAAACAGCAACTCCTACATTATTACCAAAGGATTAAGTTGCGGCGATACAGTGATTACACAAGGGGGACTTAATCTGGCACATGAGGCCAGGGTGGTGATAAGTGATTAGGTCGGGGGAAGTTGGGAGTTGGCAAAAGTAATTTAATTATGA
>PCUL01000223.1:0-7160 GCA_002771745.1 Bacteroidetes bacterium CG18_big_fil_WC_8_21_14_2_50_41_14 | reverse complement strand
TTGTTCACAACCTTACACTTTTTACCCCTGTCATTTAGGGTACTTTAAATCAATTTAGGCACATTCGCACTAATATCCATGGTAAAATTCCTCATACAAAGACCGATCGCTGTACTCATGACGGTTCTTGCCATTTCGGTGTTGGGGGCCCTTGCTTTTCTGACCATGCCGGTTTCGTTGCTCCCGGATATCGACATCCCTGTAATTAAAGTCAAAGTAAACTATCCAACCACCGACGCACGGAATCTGGAGAACATAGTCGTACGACCTCTGCGCCAACAATTGATGCAGGTGGGTGGATTGGCCGACATTGAAAGCGAAACCAATGATGGTTTCTCCAACATTACCTTGCGATTTTCTCATGTCACCAAAATTGAATATGCCTACCTGGAGGTCAACGAGAAGGTAGATGCTATTACTGGTCAGTTTCCGCGCGAAATGGAACGGCCACAGGTCATCAGATCCAAACCATCGGATATACCAGTGTTTTATATAAGTATTGTACCCTCTTCGACCTATTACCAAAACGGAAAAAAATTTGGCGAATTGAGCGAATATGTACAAACGGTGGTGAAAAAACGGCTGGAACAAATAAGTGATGTGTCCATGGTCGACATCACCGGTCTCGACTATCCTCAAATCACCATAAGCCCCAAAAGTGACAAACTGGAAAACATGGGACTGGATTACGATGATATTTCTAAAGCCATCGTCCGCAATAACATCAGTATGGGCAACCTGAGCTTTCGCAATGGGCATTACATTTATCGCCTGCGTTATAAGCCTTCGGTAAAAACCGTGGAAGATTTAAAACAAGTCAGCCTAGGGAATGGGAGCCGATTATTTAAACTTGAGGATATAGCGGATGTGGTATTAGAATCAAATCCTGGTGATGGAATGTTCCTGCACAATAATTCCAGGGCCATTTCAATGGCTGTTTATAAACAGGCTGATGCCCGAATGCAGGATGTCAGGTTAAACGTTGGTGAGGTCATCGGTCAATTGAAAAGCAGCAGCTTGGATGTCGAATATTACTTGGAACGCGATCAAACCCAATTACTCAACTATTCACTCAAAAACCTGGAGCAAACGTTATTTCTAGGAATCCTGCTGGCGATGGTACTCCTGTTCCTGTTCATCAGGCAGCCTAAACTTCCGGTCATCATCTCCATCAGCATTCCTGTTTCGCTGGTAATTTCGTTTTTGTTTTTAAACCTGTCAGGCCTCTCACTCAATATCATCTCCTTATCAGGATTAATCCTCAGCGTAGGCTTGATGATAGACAACTCCATCATTGTAATCGATAACATCAATCAATACCGGCTGGCAGGCCAAAGCAGCTTCGATGCCACAATAACCGGAACCAACGAAGTCATTCGTCCTCTTTTGAGTTCTGTTCTAACTACTTGCGCCGTATTTGTTCCCATGATTGCCCTTAGCGGGATAGCCGGTGCCCTGTTTTTCGATCAGGCCATCACCATTACCCTTAGCCTGATGGTTTCACTTTTCGTAAGCATCATGGTCATCCCCGTACTCTATCATGCGCTCAATAAAAACAGCCCCTTATCGTCAAAAGCCAGGTTGAGTTCTCCGATATTAATCTTTTACGAGAAAGCGCTTTCCTTTGTAATGAGGAGGAAAGTGTTTTTTACGATTATTTTTTTCTTGCTCATTCCTCTGGGCTTTCTTCAGTTTTCGATGATTAAAAAGGAGAAATTTCCCCCTTTGGATCAAAAAGACCTCATTGCCCGAATTGAATGGAACGAGCCATTAAGTCTGAATGAGAATGAGTTCAGAACGAGAGAACTGCTGAGCAAGATGAGTCCGAATGCATATACAACTTCGGCGTATGTTGGGAAAAACCGGTTTTCCTTGTCAGGTGGAGAAAGGCAATCGGTAAACGCTACCATGCTGTACCTGAATTTCGATAGCATCGTTAACATAAGCGAACTATCCATCGGAATCAAATCGCTGTTAAGCAAAGAGTTCCCCGCTGCCGAAATTAGTTTCTCCCCTTCCGAAAACATTTTCCAAACCATCTTTAGTCCTCAGGAAGTCTCGGTTAAGGCAAAATTCAGAGATCACGTCAACCAAAATATCACGTCCACTTTCGTGGAAGAAATAGGTCAGCAAATAACCCATTCAGGGTTGTATGATTTAAATGAAGACAGCCATTTAACCCCTGGTTATGAGTTGTACCCCGATTTTGACAAACTGTTGCTATACAACCTGCAATTAGCTTCAGTAATCAGTAAGTTGGAAGTTCTTTTCGGCGGTTCGGTTGTTGATGAGTTGTCTTCCGGAAACCGGATCATTAATATCATGATTCGCACTAAAAAAAGCAGCATTTTCGAAACCATTGCCAACGAGACAGTCAAGAACGATGAGGGGATCAATATTCCTCTCAGCGCCGTATTGAGTTTTAAACAGGTCTCCAACCTGAAATCTATCAAATCAGATAAACAAGGTGAGTATTTTGGTGTTTCCTTGGACAATACCCGGCTTGGACAGGAAGAAATTGAAGAGGCCGTTACCAAGTCGATCAGTACTCTGCACAACACGGACGTGTCTTTTGAGGGAGGTGCCTACGAGCAAGACCTTCTTTTCCGGGAATTTGCGATGGTACTGGCAATCTCACTCATTTTATTGTACCTGATTCTTGCCGCTCAGTTTGAGTTGCTACTGTTGCCTTTTATTATTTTAATCGAAATTGCTATTGATATATCAGGGGCGTTGTTTTTCTTGTATATTTTCGAGTCATCCCTCAACCTAATGTCGGGTCTTGGCATCATCGTGATGGGCGGAATAGTGATCAACGATTCCATCATTAAAGTCGACACCATACGTCAGGTCTTTAATAGCGGTACACCTTTGTTGGACGCCATTTACGAAGGAGGTAAGCGCCGATTTAAGCCCATAGTCATGACCAGTTTAACCACCATCCTAGCGCTAGTACCTTTGTTGTTTATGGGAGGACTGGGCGTTGAATTACAGATACCTCTTGCTTTATCCATCATTGGGGGCTTGCTATTGGGAACAATTGTCAGCTTGTTCTTTATTCCAATCATGTTCTTCTATTTTTCGGGGAAGCCTGTTCAGGTATAAAATGCTACCTTTGCCCCATGAGTACCGATTTACAAATTACCCCGCTGGATTCCTGGCTCGACACCGGTGGAAAGCCGTTGGTGATCGCCGGTCCATGCAGTGCCGAAAGTGAATTTCAGGTGATGGAAACGGCCCGGAGGATCGCAGAAATACCACAAGTAACGGTGTTTAGGGCCGGCTTATGGAAGCCGAGAACACGTCCGGGCGAATTTAGTGGTGTGGGCGATAAAGGCCTTCCATGGCTGACCCGCGTAAAAGAGGAAACCGGACTGAAAACAACCGTGGAGGTGGCTGATGCTTCACATGTGGAACAGGCATTAAAGCACGGAGTCGATATCCTTTGGCTGGGAGCACGAACGGTTGCCAATCCATTCTCGGTGCAGGCCATTGCCGATGCCTTGCGTGGTGTAGACATCCCCGTGATGGTAAAAAATCCCATTTCACCCGACCTGAAATTGTGGCTGGGCGCCATTGAGCGTATCCATGTCATGGGAATCCGCAAGATGATTGCCATCCACCGTGGATTTCATTATTTTGAAAAATCCATCTACCGCAACGCTCCCATGTGGGAAATCCCGATCGAACTCAAACGTTTGGTTCCTGAATTACCCATTATCGTCGATCCAAGCCATATCTGTGGCCGGCGCGATCTATTGGAATCGATTGCCCAAAAAGCCCTCGATCTCGAAATGGACGGGCTGATCATCGAAAGTCATTTCGATCCCGACAAGGCCCTGACGGATGCGGCCCAGCAAATCACACCCAAAGACCTGCAGGAAATGATCCACAGCTTGGTGATCCGCGAAAAGCGTGGCAATATTGACTTTGAAAACAAACTGGAAGAGCTACGTACCGAAATCGACAAGCTGGATGGCGAGTTGTTGCAAATCCTGGCTAAGCGCATGGAAATCATCGATGAAATCGGTGAGTACAAAAACAAGAACGACATCACCATCCTACAGATGAAACGTTGGGCCGGCATCATCGAAGACCGTCTGGCCATTGGCACTCATTTAGGTCTGGAAGAGACATTCCTGAAAAACCTCCTCAGTCTGATACATGAAGAATCCATCAGGAGACAGACGGTGATTTTTAATGGAAAAGTGGGGGGAAGTTTGAAGTTTGAAGTTTAAAGTGAAAAGTTTCCTGCCTGGTCAGCAGGCAAGAAAGTGAACTAAGGTTAAATATGGCACAGAATACAGAACATTCCCGGAGTTATCTGAACCGAAGTCAAACAAGTACAGAACTTTGACTTTAGGCAATTTCCTGCCTACCATGCCTTGGCAGGAAATCCGGCAGACAGGAAACTTTAGCTCACTTTTAACTAATAATGATCTGGTAATTAATAACATAAGCAAATGACCCACGAACTACTGTTTTGGATTTCACTCTACCTGGTGTTTATCCTCGCCATTTCCATCCGGCATTTGCGTCCTTCCGATCTGGATCAATACCTGGTGAACAACCGCCAGACAAAAACGCTGCCGCTGGTTTTTACCACCCTGGCCACTTTTGTAGGAGGCGGCACTTCCATCGGTCTGATCGCCATGGGTTATGAAGCGGGATTGGCTGCCGTTGGCATCGGTATCGCGTATGTTATCGGGTTTGTGCTGTTGTTTTTCTTCGCAGGCCATATCCGTGATTTTGGTGCTACACATCAGTTGTACAGTTTTCCACACTACCTCAATCATTTGTATACCCATTTTGAAACATCAAAGTTTACCCGGACTTTTTCGGCCACAGTCAGTAGCGTGAATATTTTTATTTTCTTTTTTCTTTTATCGGCACAATTCGTGGCCATGGCCAGTTTATTAAAGTATGGCTTTGAAATAGGCTATACCACAGCCGTGGTGATTTCGGCCATGATTGTGGTGCTATATACGGCCATAGCCGGATTGTCGGGCGTTATTATCACCGATATGGTTCAGTTTGTGGCTATCGTCATCATGATTGTGCTGGTGTTTATCCCGGGAATTATCGATGATACTGAAGTTTTTACCAGATTCTCCCAGCTTCCGGCCAACATGCTCAATGGAACTTATTACGGATGGATTTTCCTGCTTGCCTTGCCCGTTTTTTTGAGTTGGTCGGTGCTGGTGCGGATGGATATCTGGCAACGCATTCTGGCGGCCAAAGACCGCAAAACTGCCCGTCGTGTGAGTTTGTGGTCGGGATTGGGGATGTTGCCTTTTTACATCATCTTCCCCCTGGTGGGGATGACCATCCGGGTAATCAGCCAGGAGGCATTGAGTCCGAAAGATGTGGCCTATGTTTTTATCGATCGCCACAGCAACGGTCTGCTTTATGGATTTGCCATGGTAGGATTACTATCGGCACTCATGTCATCGGGAGACAGCTTTTTAAACATTATTTCCATTTCGGCCATCAAGGATCTGGTGGGCTGGAAGTTGAAAAATCCAAAAACATCCAGGTCAAGCCAGTGGATGCTCCTTAGAATGGCCACCATCCTTTTTGGAGTGATCGCTTTGGCGATGGCGCTGGTATTTCCTTACATTGTCGATTTGATGGTCGTTGGCATTTCGACCATCATTATATTTGCACCCATTACCCTGTTTGCCCTGATAAAAAAGGAGAAAGTGTATTGCTACAGAAAAGCCGCTTTGTGGAGCATCCTGTCGGGATTTGTGTTAAATGCATTGCTGTTTGTATGGGGAATCCTGATCCCCGAACAGTTTGAACCAAAAAACTCATTTGTCCCGGCTTTTATCGTGGCCACGCTGGTATTAATTATTGGTGTGAAATTAACCAAAACTAAAATGAAAGCGATATGACCTTAGGCATATTTTCCGATGAGCATTTTATGAAGGAAGCACTCAAAGAAGCTGAAAAGGCCCGGTGGCAAAACGAAGTTCCGATAGGAGCCGTGATTGTGCACAACAACCGGATTATCTCCCGCGGACACAACCTTACCGAAACCCTGACCGATGTAACTGCGCATGCTGAAATGCAGGCCTTTACTTCCGCCGCCGAATTTATTGGGGGTAAATACCTCAAAGAATGCACCCTATACGTTACTCTTGAACCTTGTGTGATGTGTGCCGGTGCTGCTTTTTGGACGCAAATCAGCCGGGTGGTTTTTGGTGCGTATGATCAAAAACGGGGTTTTACTTTGATCTCCGGTAGATTGTTGCATCCTACAACAGAGGTACTTGGCGGAGTGCTGGCCAACGAGTGTGGAAAGTTGGTAACAAGCTTTTTTCAAACGAAAAGAAAGTGATGTAGGTAAAGTAAACTTTTCCTTATTTACGGCTTCCAGGAACCTGTTAAAAAATAGAGCCGGAACTTTCCGGTATCATAAAATCTTACCACCTTTGACGTCTGATACCTTCATTTATTAGACTTAACGAAAATGGAAGAAAACTATACGGCGAAAGCCAACCGATACGAAAACATGCAATACAGGCGATGTGGCAAGAGTGGAATTATGTTGCCTGCCATTTCTCTTGGCCTATGGCACAACTTTGGAGGGGTGGATGTGTTTGAAAATGGCCGTAAAATGTTGCGCCGGGCTTTTGACCTG
This sequence comes from Bacteroidetes bacterium CG18_big_fil_WC_8_21_14_2_50_41_14, assembly GCA_002771745.1. Lineage (GTDB taxonomy): Bacteria > Bacteroidota > Bacteroidia > Bacteroidales > F082 > UBA6244. Next base: position 514 of record PCUL01000223.1, on the reverse strand, counting down.
GGCATCACCCATTTCGATTTGGCCAACAACTACGGGCCTCCTCCGGGATCGGCAGAAGAGAATTTTGGGAAAATTATGAAATCGGATCTGAAAAGATATCGCGATGAGATGGTCATTACCTCCAAAGCCGGATGGGAAATGTGGCCCGGTCCTTATGGCAATTTTGGATCGAGAAAGTATCTAATCTCCAGTTGTGACCAAAGCCTGAAACGCATGGGACTGGAATATGTGGATATTTTCTACAGTCACCGGCCAGATCCGAAAACTCCTGTAGAAGAAACCATGATGGCTTTGGATCAGATTGTAAGATCAGGAAAGGCACTCTATGCCGGAATTTCTTCCTACAATCCTGAGCAAACGCAGGAGGCCATCAACATATTAAAATCACTGGGCACCCCTTGTTTGGTTCATCAGCCTTCGTACAGCCTGTTCAACAGGTGGGTTGAGGATGGATTGTTGGATGTTCTGGAAGCCAACGGGGTTGGGGCGGTGGTGTTTAGTCCATTATTCCAGG
>PCUL01000251.1 GCA_002771745.1 Bacteroidetes bacterium CG18_big_fil_WC_8_21_14_2_50_41_14 | reverse complement strand
TGATTTGAGAAGTTCATTGGTACCGGATGGGTTGGCCTTACAACAGCAAGCCAAACAAGCAATGGAATTGCAAAAGGTAGCTTATATAAATAATGATATAGCATTACATAAAATGCTTTGGTTTGCTGATACAAACAGCGTTTCGCAGTTAAGCTACCAGCAAAAGAAAAACCTGTTTGGAGATAATTACAATATGTTGGGGATGGATTATTATGTTGGAGGGATTTACGATCCTACCCCAAATATAGTTAGAGAAATTTTAAGTTCAAGATTGATTCCTGAGTGGGACTGGAGAGACAGGCATGGTGCGAATAAACAGGATAAGGTCAATTATTATTATGATGGTGACCCCAATGGTAGTGGATGGCTTACTAGTATTAAAAATCAAAACAACCATCCGGGTTGCACTGGCTTATGTTATATTTATGGACCATTAGGAGCAATAGAAGGGCTCGCAAATTTATATTTCAATCATCATGTTGACTTCAATTTGTCTGAACAAAATGTACTTGAATGTGATAATTGGGATGGTGCAAATCCTCCTTATGAAACAGACTGTAAAGGTAGTAGCAATAGCATAACAAATAATTATGTTAGGAATAATGGCGTTGTCGATCAAGTATGTTATCCTGATACTAACCATAGTAATGTTTGTCATGAAAATCCTTTTCCGAATGGCTCACCTCAATATCGTATTAAAATTGAAGGAAGCTCCTACCTCAATTCATCAGAAACTGAAGATATAAAGAATGCTCTGATAAATAAGGGACCGTTGATTTGCAGCCTTTCCAATTACTCTAATAATCAGTCGCATTCAATGGTACTCATTGGATACGGAACATGCACCTTAAATGATACATTATATAAAGCACCTTATGACACAGGATATATAGTCATTGATGAAAATTCTAGTTATTTAGGTGCGATGTATTGGAAATATAAGAATAGTTGGGGTGTTGGAAACGGAGATGAAGGTTATATGTACCATTTAGATAATCAATCTAACGGTCATCCTGAATATGTGACATACTACAAAACACCACTAGATGATATTCTGTCAAATGACGATACAGTGAGTTATTTTGATAAAGACAGAGATGGTTATTATAACTGGGGCATTGGCTCTGTCAGACCACAGGGATGTCCAAATACAAAGTTGGACAGTCATGACAGCGAACCCCGCCTCGGCCCCTTTGATGAAAACTATTTCAGCCTTCCGGTTGCCCCGGTGATAGTGGTTAAACATGGCTCCAATACCATTCATCAAAATGGGGTTTATAGTTTCTATAATCCTTTATTGGAAGATGAACAACAGGAAGTGCTGACCTTTACGATTCTCAATATAGGGACTGCCCAACTAAACTTGATTCCTTCAAACCTTGGAGACTGTTTCTTTGAGCAATTATAATACAAGTTATTATGCTGTCAGCGATAGCGGAATACAAAGAACCCTGCCTATGGAAACAGGAGTAACTACTTTCAATGTCATTTATACATATGATACCCTCCTCACCGAGCCTGAAATAGCTACGATTACCATCCATCTTAACGAAACTGACATGGAAGATTTTGTATTCACCGTTGTCTTTGCTGATTGCTCATTTTCGGAAGATATTGAAGAA
>PCUL01000388.1:1433-1633 GCA_002771745.1 Bacteroidetes bacterium CG18_big_fil_WC_8_21_14_2_50_41_14 | reverse complement strand
AGGATTATGACTTAATGCCGGACATGATTAAACAGGGTGTTCTTTGTTTTACCGACCCAAGGGAAAGGGATGTTTTCTTTACTGGTGCTTTAAGTATTTTAAGTGCCTGCATTCCCCATATAATAGGCGAATATAACCGTCACCTGTGTATCCAAATCTCTTTTCTTTTATTATTGCTCCTCCTGCTTCAGGAAAGGGGG
>PCUL01000388.1:0-1382 GCA_002771745.1 Bacteroidetes bacterium CG18_big_fil_WC_8_21_14_2_50_41_14 | reverse complement strand
AAATTAGTCAAAAGGAAGAAAGAAAATACCAAAAGGAACTTCATCTGTATAAACAGCGTAAACGCAAGAAAAACAACAATCCGGACGAGGAGCCTCCCATACGTCCTCCTTTCAGGGTGTTTTACATACCAGCTAATTCCAGTTATGCCAAAGTATTAAACCACCTGAGCGAAAATGGAGGTACCGGTGTCATTTGTGAAACGGAAGCTGATACCATGGGATATATCCTAAAACAGGACTGGGGCTCATACTCTGACATGCTCCGAAAAGCCTTTCATCATGAAAGTATTTCCAGCTCCCGCAAAACAGACAATCAATACATGGAAGTAACCAATCCCCGACTGTCAGTAGCCCTTACAGGAACTCCCGGTCAGATTTTAGGTTTAATCTCTTCTGCGGATGATGGACTGTTCAGCCGTTTTTTGTTTTATGTATATAAATCAATCCCGGTTTGGAACGATGTATCTCCTCAACCGGAGCTCCCCTGCTTGACCGATACTTTTTCTAAACTATCCATGGATATCTACCACATGATGACACTCATGTCAGATATGGAATCTTCTTTTGTACTTACTCCGGAACAATGGAAATTACTTAATGAGTCATTTACACACATACTTACTCATGTCACTACATTTAATAGTGTCAATGCGGCCAGTATAGTAAAAAGGTTGGGATTGCTCCTTTACCGGATGGCCATGATCTTCACAACCCTTAGAAATTATGAATTAAATATACAGGAAAAAGAAATGGTTTGTTCCGACCAGGACTTCCACCTGGTGCTTCGCCTCTCACGACTGTACCTGGAACATAGCCTGATCATGTTTAATAGTCTTCCTAAAGAAGATAACAAAGTAGTTTTTACTGAAGCTCCCAATAAAGAAGCTTTTTTTAATTCTCTGCCCCATACATTCACCAGGGCCGATGCCATCGCCTTGGGAATTAAATATCATCTGGGAACCCGAAGCATCGATGGCCTTTTAAAAAAGTTACTTGAATCCAAACTAAAAAAATCAGGTACAGGTTTATACGAAAAAGTGTAAATAAAAATATGAAAGGCTGCAAACTTTGCAAACTTTGCAAACATTTTGTATCTTCCTTAATATCTGATTTTTACATAAGATTTGTTTTGCAAAGTTTGCAAACGTTTTGCAACAATTGCACGAAATCTCATTTTTTTGCACTTTTTTCACCTTGGAAAATTCGTTTTTACAAGTACCAAATACAGTTAATAGCTATAAGTTAAAGGCCCCTTCCCCTACGTTTTTATCACATATTTGGCAATAAACCTTATTTGTTGCCAAATATGTGACATATCTTACTCAGATACAGAAACGTTCAAACTACTTCAAACCGGGACTAAAAGAACACAAAGCTTCATT
>PCUL01000192.1:2928-3125 GCA_002771745.1 Bacteroidetes bacterium CG18_big_fil_WC_8_21_14_2_50_41_14 | reverse complement strand
ACGCATTCTGCCACGATCTGTGGTGGCGATTGTTTATTTATTCTTAGCTTTTTGTGCTCAATCCATTTTTTAATCTCTGATATTGATAGAGACAATTAAAGTGCTAAGTTAGCTAAGGGGCCGTAAAGGTCAAAAGGAAGAAAATAATATGACAGATGCTTTACCAAGTTTCATTTATGACTACACAGAGATTGCTC
>PCUL01000192.1:2191-2867 GCA_002771745.1 Bacteroidetes bacterium CG18_big_fil_WC_8_21_14_2_50_41_14 | reverse complement strand
TTGAAAAAATGCAAAAAAGCCAGCTACTAATGTTTAGTATACCTACTAATTATAACGGAGTTTTTTCATGACACACAATCTTTATCAATATGGATGAATTGTAGATCGAGAAATTGCAGCGAAATTGCACTGGTCTACCGTTTTATCTACCTGCCGAAGGCAAGGAGGCAAGATACTGCGCTGATGGAGGATTTTTGACAGTTAGAATACAAGAAAACCAAGGGCTATTTTTATTAAAAAAAAGTTTGTTGGTATGCTCCAACTCACCCATCCGGAAAAATATTCAGTTTTGACTTCAAAATAAATTACTGCTTAAAAAATTCATAAATAAATATAAAACAGCACTATATGGTTTAATTATCCTAAATTTCCTACCCTTTCGGGTAGAAAAAACCTACTTGATTTTTAGCTTGACAAGCACGTTTTTATGTTTCATCTTTAAACCGGAATATAATCTGTGTTCATCCATTCTTAAAACCATTGACATATTATTATGGAGAGTGCAAAAAAATAAAAAAAGAAATAAGATAAAATAACCAATTAAAGTAACTACGAAAATGAAAAAAAACAATTTCTTAAAACGGATTACAGCAGTAGCTTTAACCGGTAGTGTCGCATTACTCATTACGGGAGTGGTAGTGGTAAACGGGTGCAAAAAAGACACCAAAGTAGAATC
>PCUL01000192.1:1665-2149 GCA_002771745.1 Bacteroidetes bacterium CG18_big_fil_WC_8_21_14_2_50_41_14 | reverse complement strand
CCCCCTCACTGGCGCGCGTTTTACCCCTGTCACTGGCGCGCGTTTTTCCAACGCGTTCCTCTACCTGTATCAACTACCATTTTCTCAAACTTTAAACAAAATATAGCTTGGTGGGTATTATTTAACCAGCCTCAGTTTATTGATTTGCAAATTGTTGTATTAAGGGCACGCGAAACATTCGCGCGCCAGAGGTAGAGGGACACTCTGACAATAAACGGTGATGGATGCACGAATGCCAAAGGACAATCTGTTTTGAAATTTTCGAAGCAGTTTCTCAGTACAATTGAAACGCAAAAGCAAAAAGGTTTTCACTTGAAACAAGCAAAAGTGAACTTCATTGTTTACTGGAAAAAAGAAGATGCAGCACAGGAATCGAAGATTATTTTACCTGAGTTGATTTTTGAAAGACAAAACAATTGAAGTTTCAGGTTTAAGATAAAACTGATCCAAATTAATGATCTATTCACAAAACAGAACCAAAGCA
>PCUL01000192.1:0-1617 GCA_002771745.1 Bacteroidetes bacterium CG18_big_fil_WC_8_21_14_2_50_41_14 | reverse complement strand
ATCGACCTGCCTTATGTTTCGGATCTGCTCAGGCAAACCCTGCTGTCCAATCAATTTCCGGTATTGAAAACCTCCACTCATCCTCGTTTGAGCGTAGCGGTAACGAACTTACCTGCGGCAGGCAGGGATGCAAGATCAACAATTAATTTGAAATAATACGACAAACTCGGAAGGATAACAGAAGAAACTACAAATGACTACAACACTGTTTGGCAATACGATACACAGCAATTTGGAATTGGTATGTTACATGCCAAAGCTACACACCCTCTGTTAGGAGAGGTGCAAATGGTAATTGTGGAAAATGTGTACGATGAACTTGGTTTTGTAATCAGCCAAAAGCAAACACTAAACGACAAACCCAAGCTTGCGTTTGAATATACCTACGATGTGTATGGCCGACCTCGTCAAACTATCTGACCCAGTGGTTTTATTACCACCAATGCCTATAATCAATATGGTTATTTTGATGGAATTAAAGATCAAAGTGGGAATCAACTTTGGAAAGCCAAAGAAATGAATCAGTTTGGAATGTTGACCGGAACAAATCTTGGTAACGTCATCGACCAGCAAATTATTTTCGACCAACGAAACGGGAACATCACCGATATCCTTGCCAAAAACAGCCAGTCGATGCATAGCCTGCAAAACTACCATTACAATTGGGATACCGATGGGAACCTCGAACACCGTAAGGACATGATTAAGAACCTGAAAGAGAGCTTTATATATGATGCTTTCGACCGTCTTACGACAGTACGACTCAATGCTGCAGAACAGCTCACCATTGAGTATGGAAATTCGGGTAATATCACCAATAAAACAGATGTGGGCGATTACACATACAATACCAGCTCAAAACCATTTGCCATCGAAAGCATTGATGGCACTCCACCTACCATTAGCCAGCTTTACCAGTCCATCGATTATACCTCTTTCGACAAGGTAAAACACATTTCCGAGAAAGAAACCCCCGAATCAACCGCTGACCTCCTTACCTTGAATATTGGTTATGGTACCGATCGCGAAAGGGTTTGGCAAAAATCTGAAAACAACCTTACCGGCGTGACATTGGAAAAACGAATCTTTAACACCGTTTACGAAGAAGTTACCGACAACAAAGGCGATAAAAAACAATTGCATTACCTGAGAGCTCCCAACGGGGTATTTGCTATCTTTACCATCGAAAACGAGAAAGTGGAACTTACCAACTACATATTAAAAGACCACCTGGGAAGCATCAATTACATTGTGAATGCCAGTGGCGAGGTGGTTCAGGAGTTAAACTTTGATGCCTGGGGCAGAAGAAGAAACCCTGCCACCTGGACGTATTACGACCCATCCACCACGCTACCTCAACCCCTGTTCGACCGGGGTTATACCTTTCACGAGCACCTGGATGACTTTAAGCTGATCAATATGCCTGCCTGCCGCAACATAAGTGAAGGCAGGAATGGCCGTATGTACGACCCGGTTCTGGCCCGTTTTCTTTCGCCCGACCCCATTGTTCAACTGCCCGAATACAGCCAGAGCTATAACAGCTACAGTTATGTACTGAATAATCCGCTATTATTCACCGATCCGAGCGGGTTTTCGGCAGATTGGTTTATAAACTCA
>PCUL01000175.1:29402-30424 GCA_002771745.1 Bacteroidetes bacterium CG18_big_fil_WC_8_21_14_2_50_41_14 | reverse complement strand
TTGGGCAAATGCAGTGCTATTTCTACTTTTGCTCTTCACAGGCTTAAGTCTCCAATACTCATCCGTTGAATTTTCATTCATAGATTTTGATTTGGCTGTTACGATGCACAATGTATCCGGAATCGTTATTACAATTGCCTATTTTATGTTTGTGTTCGGAAATAGGTTTACTTCCAATGGTCGATTTTACAAAGCCAAACGAAAAGGATATATTTTGGATTTGATGGCGCAAATTAAGTATTACATTTATGGTATCTTCGTTCATCAGAAAACCCCTTTCCCGGTCACCGGGAATAGAAAATTCAACCCACTTCAAAAGTTGAGTTATGTGGCCTCTATGTATTTTCTCTTACCCATTCTGATCCTGAGTGGATTCGCCCTGATATTTCCTGAGATAATCATAAAAAATGTTTTTGGCATTAGTGGAATTCACCTCACAGGATTGGTACATATTAGTTCAGGATTTGCACTTTCTATTTTCCTGTTTATCCATGTTTATTTCTGTACCATTGGAAAAACCCCTCTGAGCAATTTTAAAAGCATGATAAACGGGTGGCATTGATTTTTAAACATATAAAACTACAAGAGAACTACTTATCTCAATAAAATTTATTCTTTATAGATAAATTGACATTGTAAATTAACTATTTACCATACATGTTTGGAAGATGCAGAAAACAAAATACACCCTTAGGTTTTTCAGGACGATCGTCATTGCAACCCTCTTCGTTGCCACAAACGGCTTATTTGCCCAGTCGACCGAAGATTGTCTGATGTGTCATGAAGACCACGATTTAAGCACGGAAATCAACGGCAAAAAGGTCTCCCTTTATGTGAACGCATCGACGTTACAGAATTCGGTGCATAATCAGGTTGAATGTGTCTCTTGCCATAAAGAATCAAGTCCCGATGAATTTCCACATGCCGATGGTGTTCAGAAAATGCCTACGGTAAACTGCGGAAGTTGCCATAAAGGTGCAGAAATGGAATTTACCAGAGGGATTCATGGCGTAGCCTTTAAA
>PCUL01000175.1:0-29396 GCA_002771745.1 Bacteroidetes bacterium CG18_big_fil_WC_8_21_14_2_50_41_14 | reverse complement strand
GCTCCATACGCCCCTGATTGCAAGGAATGTCACGGGACTCACACCATACTGTCATCCCAGAACCCTAACTCGCGCACCTATAAAATGAACATTCCTTTTTTATGTGGAAACTGTCATAAAGAAGGTGCGCCCATCGGGAGACTATACAATATTACGGTACATAATATCGTCGAAAACTACAGTCAGGGCATACATGGAAAGGGATTGTTCGAAAAAGGATTACTCGTTACAGCTACTTGTAACGACTGCCATGGCAACCACCTGATACTGGCAGCCAGCGATAAGGGATCGTCAGTTGCTCCCAAACACGTTGCACAAACCTGCATGAAGTGCCACGCGAGCATCGAAAAAACTCATAAAAAGGTAATTAAAAATGAACTCTGGGAAGATCGACCCGGAGCAGTTCCTGCCTGTACTGATTGTCACCCACCTCATATCGTAAAAACGGAAAGGAATGAGGAAGCCTTCTCCAATAATTCATGTTTAGTATGTCATGATCAGGCCGACAAGACAAAAAAGAAACTCTTTAAGGGAGACACCATTATAGGTATTGATGCATCCCATATAGCCAATTCGGTGCATTACAACATAAGCTGCGTAAAATGCCACACCGATGTAAGTTCAAAATTCGAGCGGCCTTGTCAGGAACTAAAACGGGTTGATTGTTCCAATTGTCACAACGCCGTCTCCAATGTATATTTTGACAGCGGCCATGGCAAAGCGTTTTTGGATCACCGGACAGATGCACCCTATTGTACTGACTGTCATGGGACACACCAAACCAAGTCGAAGTTCGATGACACTTCGCCAACTTACAGGTCGGCAGTTCCTAAGCTTTGCGGGGGATGCCACAAAAAAGGCGGGCAAGCTAACCTGATGACCGAATTAAAGGAGGTAAATGCTTACAGCGATTATACTACCAGCATTCATGGAAAAGGATTGAATGAAAAGGGATTGCTGGTAAGTGCCATTTGTATCGACTGTCATACCGCCCATCATGAACTGAAAGAGGCGGACAGTGCCTCATCAGTAAACCCGAGTAATATTCCTGGTACCTGTGCCAAATGCCATAAGAGTATTTACGAAGATTATATCAACAGCGACCACAGCATCAGAGACAATACCAGCATGCTTCACTATCCAACCTGTACTACCTGTCATTCGGCACATGTCATTAGTGAAATTGATCAGGATAAGTTCATGAACGAAATCACCATACAATGTGGTTCTTGTCATCAGAAATTATCGGAAACTTACAAGGAGACATACCATGGTAAAGCCTATCAGCTTGGTGACATGAAAGCCGCGCGATGTTCAGATTGTCATGGAGCACATAAGATTCTAAAAGTCGAGAACCCTGATTCAAAAGTGGGTTTCAAAAACATTGTAAACACCTGTAAGCAATGTCATAGCAATGCAACTTTAGAATTTACAGGCTATTTAACACACGCCACCCACAACGACAATGATGTACTGTTTTATTCATTTTGGGGGATGACCATATTGCTGGTATCTGTTTTTGCTTTCTTTGGGCTTCACACCCTGATTTGGTTGCCACAATCATTAAACCAGAGAAAAAAGAACAAACACAAGCTACCGGAAGGACCTGTAAAATACTATCGGCGTTTTAATAAAAGGCAACGTTTCACACATCTTCTGGTCATTCTTAGTTTTCTGTTATTGGCTCTTACGGGGATGACCCTGAAATTCGCCCACATGGAATGGGCCACTTTTGTAGCCAATTTGCTCGGGGGTGTTAAAGCAGCCGGGAACATTCACCGATTTGCAGCGGTAGTCACATTTGGATATTTTACCTTCCATTTATTGACCTTGTTTCAGTTAAGAGCCAAAGCAGGTGTAAGTGTGAAAGAATTTATCTTCGGTAAAAACTCATTGATGTTCAGCAAACAGGACATCAAAGATTTAGGTGCGTCCATCAAGTGGTTTTTCGGGTTGGGCCCACGTCCGGAATATGGCCGTTGGACCTACTGGGAGAAATTTGATTACATGGCCGTGTTCTGGGGGGTAGCCGTCATTGGATTCTCTGGTCTCATTTTGTGGTTTCCTGAGTTCTTCACCTTATTCTTCCCCGGATGGGTCATCAATGTGGCACAAATTATCCATAGTGACGAGGCTCTATTGGCCACCGGGTTTATCTTTACCATTCACTTTTTCAATACCCACCTGCGCCCTGAATCGTTTCCCATGGATACGGTTATTTTCACAGGCCACGTACCTTTGGAAGAGTATAAAAAAGACAGACCCCGTGAATACCAGGAACTGGTTGAATCAGGCAAACTGGATTCAGTAGTGGTAACAAAAGAATTCTCCAAACCCTGGTTGAGAACAATAAGGTTCTTTGGTTTTCTTTTCTTGTCGCTTGGCGTAATCATGGTTCTGTTAATTGTGTATTCATTATTGATGGGCGTTTATTAATGCCAATCCGGAAGATGGTAAACAGGATACAACCAGGCTTTATTGCTTTTGGAATGAAAGTTGCATCCTATAAAATATCATGGGTAAAAAAAATGTTCAATCGGTATTATTACTAATTTTGGGAAAATATCATTTATAAAAATTGTATCAATGATCAAATTGAACCAAAAAAACCAGATAAGGGATAATTTCAACTATCATAAAATAACGACTTTTGAATCTATTAATTATTAATCAAATTATTACAACTATGTTAATTAAAAGTTTAATGATCGGATGTTTCCTGTTTTTCTTAGGAAGCTCAGCTTTGACGGCTCAGGATTTTGAATACGTCGGAGCAAAAAAATGTAAAATGTGCCACAATAAACCTGCAACAGGTGAACAGTACAAAAAATGGGCTGATTCAAAACATGCCCACGCCATGGAAAGCTTAAAAGGTGATGAAGCAAAAGACCCCAAATGTTTAAAGTGCCACTCAACTGCGGGGAGTGTTAAATCAGATTTAATCGTTACCCTTACTGTAGAAGAAGGCGTTTCTTGCGAATCATGCCATGGAGGAGGAAGCAAATATTTTCCAAATGCCATCATGAAAGACAAAGAAAAAGCAAAAGCTAACGGGTTGAAAATACCAGATGAAAAAACCTGTATTGCATGCCATAACGCTGAAAGCCCCCATTTTAAAGGATTTAACTACAAAGAGGCCAAGGAAAAAATTGCTCATCCAACACCCAAAGTTTAGTTCATTTTAATAGGGATCATCCTACGAAGAATAACTTGCATTAGAAAATGTAGCCTGAGTGATCAGTAGGAGGTTCTTTAATGATTTAGTTTGGCATCGCTTGTTTGATTCAATAATAAAACTCGTCTTTCATAAGCCGAAAGCTAATTCAAGTTAAAAAATATGCATTAATCCAAATAAGACAATCTGGTTAATTTAAATTAACCAGATTGTCTTATCTTCACAATCCATTAAATTCAATTACGATGAAACTACCTCGTTCATTTTACAGTTGGACAACCGTTGCCGGAGCCGCTTTAGCCTTTATCAGCTTTTTAACAATTGTTTTTCTCATGTCGGTATCCCTTATTTTCGATCATGGGGATAGCTACTCCGGTTTAATTACTTACATTATTCTGCCTGTTTTTCTAGTGATTGGTTTGTTGATGATTCCACTTGGGGCCATCCAAAAGTTAAGAAAAAACAGGGGTAAAATGGATGAAACAGTTCCGAAATTGCCCATTGTTAACCTAAACGATCCGGCACAACGGACTGCCTTGTTTATTTTCGTTTTGGGAAGTACTGTTTTTCTATTATTAAGCTCGGTTGGAAGTTACGAGGCCTTTCATTATACCGAATCCAATGAATTTTGCGGAACCTTATGCCACTCGGTCATGGAACCGGAATATGTTACCTATCATGGTTCGGCACATGCCCGGGTAAATTGTGTAGAATGTCACGTAGGTAGCGGGGCAGATTGGTATGTTCGTTCCAAATTATCGGGTTTGTATCAGGTATATTCGGTACTCACCAATTCATTTCCAACCCCCATCGAAACGCCCGTTCACAGCCTTCGTCCGGCAAGGGAGACCTGTGAAAAATGTCATTGGCCCGAGAAATTTTACGACCGAAAGTATATTACCAACCGTCATTATCTTGCCAATGAAGAAAACAGCGAATGGGACATCAGCCTCCTGATGAAAACGGGCCCCAGGATTAGCGCTCAAGGTCTTCATGAAGGAATCCACTGGCACATCAACCCGGAAGTTAAAATGGAATACCTGCCTTTATCGCGAAAACGTGATTCCATCGGGTTAGTCATTTACACCAACCTAAAGACGGGCAAAGTAACTACCTATCGGGATGGAGATGTTGATGCTCAGATACCTGAAAATTATACCGACCAGCTTCGTGAAATGGATTGTTTGGATTGTCATAACAGACCTTCCCACAATTACAAGAGCCCTTCTACCTTTTTTGATATGGCGATGCGGACCGGGAAAATTTCCAACACACTTCCAAATATTAAACTGACTTCGATGGGTATCCTGCAAACAGAATATTCAACAAAAGACAGTGCCATGGCCGGCATAAAACAAAAAGTCCTGGATTACTACGAAGAAAACTACCCTGAAATATTTTCTACTGATGTTGAAAAAATAAATCAGGCGATAGCCGCTCTCCAGGAGGGATATTCAAACAATATTTTCCCATTCATGAAAGCTCAATGGACACAATATCCCAATTACATCGGCCACATTGAATCGAATGGTTGCTTCCGCTGCCACAACAATTCATTTACCAGCGAAGAAGGCCGGGTTATCACCAACGATTGTGATTTATGCCATGATATCAAGGCTCAGGGTCCACCCAACAATATAATGTATGCCACCGGCGATAGCAGTTTGGTATTTAATCATCCCGAAGATATCGGTGACGAGTGGATGGTAACAAAATGTTTTGAATGCCACGAAGCACTCTATTAATCACCATTTCATTATCAAATTAATTGATTGAGGATGACTTTCGGGTCATCCTTTTTTGCTTATATCCTGTAATAAACTAATGTTCTGGATCAGAACAGCTTTTTCATCAAGACAAATAATCTTCTCCTGGCAAAATTCTTTAATAATCTTAGCGGCACTTTCTTTCGACATGCTTGTCATTTCGGCAATCTCAGGTGTCGACAGATCCATTTCAAAGTTGTTGGATTTGTATATGTCGTTTGACAAATAAAGAAGTATGTCGGCAATTCGTCCACGACTGTTTTTTTGCGAAAGCCTCAACAACTTATCCATATAAAAAATTTGCCTGGTTTGCGTGTGCCTGAGGTACTCCTCCCAAAATTGCTGATTCGACCGCAAAATGTCGATAAATACAAGACTATCAATCAAACATATACGCGATTCACGCAAAGCCGTCATGGTGTAGTGATGCCTGTTGTTTACAAATAAGCCCGCCCCAGAAACAAAATCACCGGGGACAATGAGCCTGAAAATAACATTTCGACCATCGCCTTCGAGGTACATTTTCGCCAGACCATGAGCGAATGAAATGACATGTGTACACGCCGTTCCCTGTTTAATGATGGTTTCGCCAGGATGATAGGTTACCTCCACCCTGCATTCTTCAATTTTGATGAGCTCCTCACTCGACAGTAATTTGAATATGGGTGATTGCAACATACATCCAACGCATTGATATTGACTTGTGAAATCAGACATATTGAATCTTTATCAAATAATAACCATTGTTACTGCTGCAAAAATTGTAAAATTTTTCAAACATGACCTTTACATTTTATCCAATGAGTGATTTTCAATCAAGTTTGGATACAAAAAAACCTGCAATCATGAAAAATCAGACCGCAAATATAACATAGTTAAATGTTCAAGGGCATTTTCTACCTTTGCAGCGATGAATACTTTTCCTGAACATTTTGAACAAAAAATAGGGTTCGATCGCATCAGAGCCCATATTTCCAAGTTGTGCATCAGCACCATGGGAAAAAACATGGTAGAGAAAATCAGTTTTTCATACTACCCCGATGTGGTTAAAAGAATGCTCGACCAGGTGATGGAATTCATCCAGCTAACCACCACAGGGGAATCGTTTCCCGCGCAGGATTATTACGATGTGCGGCCTGAATTGGCTCAGGTTACCACCCCCGGAAGTTATGTTGATCAGGAGACTCTCTTTAGTTTAAAATCTGTTCTTTATACTTTAGAAGCAATCAAGATCTACTTTTTACAAACCCCTGCAACCGAATATCCTGAGTTAAAGTCCCTGGCAAAAGAAGTTTTTATTCCCGAATTTTTATGGGCCAAGGCAGATGAAATCATCGACAACAAAGCAATTATAAAAGATCAGGCCTCACCCGAACTGGCTGTAATCAGAAAAGAAATTGCCCAAAACCAACGACAGGTATTGCGCGAAACAAAAAAAGCGTTTGATGTGGCAAAAAAAGCAGGTTGGGTTCCCGAAAACAGTGATATCACCATTAGAAATGGCCGTGCGGTTATTCCGCTGCATGCCGCCGATAAAAGGTCCCTTGGGGGGGTCATTCATGATGAATCTGCCTCAGGGCAAACGGTATTTGTTGAGGCCATTGCTTCATTTGAAATCAACAACACCTTGCGAAAACTGGAAGGCGATGAGCGAAGGGAAATCATTAAAATACTTGTTCGATATACCGATTTGTTGCGTCCGCATATTCAGGAAATCAGCCACGCCGTTTGGTTTTTAGGCGTTATCGACTTCATCCGGGCCAAAGCCCAGTTCTCCATAAAAATAAAGGCATCGCGACCCATCATTTCTCAGAATCAAAATATAGAACTAAAAAAAGCCATCCATCCGCTTCTTTTTCTTTCTCATCAAGAGCAAAATAAGTCCATCGTTCCATTGGACCTTGCATTAAATGACTCTCAACGTATACTGGTGATTTCAGGGCCCAATGCAGGTGGAAAGTCGGTTTGCTTAAAAACAACCGGGTTGCTTCAGTACATGCTGCAATGCGGATTTCCTGTTTCAGCATCTCCCGATAGTGAGTTTCGCCTTTTTAAGCAGATTTTTATCGATATCGGCGATGAACAATCGCTTGAAAACGACCTGAGCACCTATAGTTCGCATCTCCTGAACATGAAATTCTTCATGAAACATGCCACCAGGGATACCCTCATTCTGATCGACGAATTTGGTACAGGTACCGAACCACAGTTGGGTGGTGCCATTGCCGAGGCTACATTGGAAGACCTGAACAGAAAAAAATCCTTCGGGGTCATCACAACCCATTATACCAACCTTAAATTGCTGGCCGAACGCACTCCCGGTCTTGTAAACGGAGCCATGTTGTTCGACTCGAACCTGATGCAGCCACTTTTTATCCTGCAAACAGGTCGACCCGGAAGTTCATTTGCCTTCGAGATAGCCCGAAAAATTGGGTTTCCTGATCATGTACTCAATGCGGCAAAAAATAAAAGCGGAGGAAAACATGTGCGATTTGATGAACAATTGCAACAGTTGGAAATAGATAAGTTGAGATTGGAAAAACAGCAACAACAAGTAAATTTTACAGACGATAACCTGAAAATACTGGTTGAAAAATATGAAGTGTTGTATGAAGAGCTGCAAAAATCGAGTAAACTGATTATCAGGGAAGCTCAGGAAAAAGCAATCAATATCATCAGCAATTCTAATAAAGCCATCGAAAAAACCATACGGGAAATTAAGGAAGCCGAAGCGGATAAAGGAAAAACCCGACAGTTGCGCGAAATTCTGGAAGATACCAAATTGCAACTCGCCGATGAGGTTTTAAAAAACAAGCCGGCTCAGGCTCCGGATAGCATCCAACGTAAAAAAAGAAAATCAAAACCTGCCGGTATCCTGCATGAAATAATCCTTCGTCCGCCGGAAACAGGTGATTATGTGCGCATTCAAGATGCAGGCATAGAAGGTGAGCTGGTCGAGTTAAAAGGAGATACCGCCATATTGAATGTAAATGATGTCAGGTTAAAAACGTCAGCAAAAAAACTCGTGGTCATTCCAAGACCCAAACTGATAGCAAGAAGAAATAGCGGTTATAAAAGTATTATCAACGAACTGAACCAGAAAGTGGCCAACTTTAGCCTGTCGATTGATTTGAGAGGCAAGCGAGCCGATGAAGCCCGGTCGGAATTAAATAAATACATTGATGACGCCATCCTTCTCAACATGAGAGAGGTTGACATTCTGCATGGAAAAGGATTTGGCATTTTACGTGAAATAATCCGTGAATACCTGCAAAGCATTGATGAAATAGAGCATTTTGGAGATGCACCCATCGATCAGGGTGGTGCCGGAATAACGCGGGTTGTGTTCAGAAAGGATTAGTCAAATTTTAAACTTTCATTTCTGTATCATTCAGTTTTTCTGACTCTTAGCACCCAATTTATAAACAACTCTAAATAACAAATATAGGTTTCCCCATATAACATATACCGCTATCTTTGCGCCCAATTCCATGTGAACAACGTTCCTGATTTACTCCTGATCAAACGGGGAGAAGTGATGGCACGAATCAATGGGATTCAACCTCTTGTGAATATCATCAATCAAATTAATAAACACTTACTATGAACCTTTATTTTTGGATACCTGTCGCCATTTTATTAATCCTGCTGATAGCAGCCTTTTATAAAAAGTACAAACTGCTCAAGAACATGGAGCAGACCCCCAACAGTACCCACTTACTTGAATTAACCGATGCCACCTTTAAGAAAACCATCCAAAAAGGAGTTACTCTGGTTGATTTTTGGGCTCCGTGGTGTATGCCATGTAAAATTCAGGGACCCATCGTTAATGAGGTGGCAGAATTGATGCACGACAAAGCCACCATCACCAAATTAAATATTGATCTACACAAGAGGACAGCTTCAGAACTGGGTATCAGGAGTATTCCTACCATCATTATTTTTAAAGATGGCAAACCCTTAACAAAACTGGTAGGTGCCAAAACCAAAAATATACTCACAAAAGCCCTAAACGATGCCCTAAAGGGTTAGTTCTCTGATAACCGGGCAAGTGCTTCTCTGTCCTTTTTTGGCAGTTTTTCGATAACCAGGGCATAGCTGTCGTTAATCCACCTGAAAAGCAATTGCTCAGGAGTCATTTCATCAATCATCACGGTATTCCACAATGCCTTATTCATATGGTAACCAGGAATCACGTAGGAATAGCGTTCGCGTAAGTCGATCGCTTCTTCCGGTTCGCACTTCAGGTTCATACTCAACTGACCGTCTAAATTCATTAAGGCAAACATTTTTCCCATGACTTTAAAAACCAACGTGGTTTCATCAAAAGGGAAACTTTCGGTAACGCCGGGCAGGTTTAAACAGTATAACCGTAATTTTTCAACATTCATTTCTCCACATTTACAACGATTGCGACAAAGATAAACTGATTAATCTAAAAGCCAGTCGAAAAATATTCTTGCTTTTTTGGTAATTTCAGCTACTTTTGCATGATAGGAGATAAGTTAACCGGAAAAGATGCCACGCTTTGAAGCACGACTTGTCTCTTTTTTTGTTAACCCCAAAATATAAGTTATGGGCATCAAAGAAAAATCAATCGACCTAAAGAAGCGCATGAAAAATGCGTTAAGTGGTGGTGGTGAAAAAGCGATCGAAAAGCAAAAAGCGATTGGAAAGCTCACTGCCCGTGAAAGGATCATTGCCTTGCTCGATCCCAAATCGTTCTATGAGTACGATTTATTTGTAGAACACGCCGGGAAAGATTTTGACATGGATAAAAAATACCTCCCCGGTGATGGTGTAATCACGGGAACAGGTACATTAAGCGGCCATCCCATTTGTATTTACGCACAAGACTTCACAGTAGCCGGTGGTTCGCTGGGATGGATGCATGCCAAAAAAATTACCAAGATTATGGACCATGCCCTGAAGTTAAAAGTTCCTTTAATCGGGATCAACGACTCGGGTGGTGCACGTATACAGGAGGGAGTAAACTCTCTGGCGGGTTACGGGGAAATTTTCTTCCGTAATACGTTGGCTTCTGGTGTTATTCCTCAAATTTCAGTCATCCTCGGTCCATGCGCAGGTGGGGCAGTATATTCCCCGGCACTTACCGACTTTGTATTTACAGTTGAAAAAATCACCAAGATGTTTATCACCGGACCTGAAGTGATTAAAACTGTTTTGGGTGAAGAAATTTCGATGGAAGCCCTTGGTGGTGCAAAAGTGCATTGCGAAACGACAGGTGTTGCGCACTTTTATGCTGAAAGCGAAGAAGAATGCTTCAATCAAATTAAGCAGCTGGTCAGTTTCATTCCCTGGAACAACATCAACAAAGCTGAGAAATTTCCAAAGAAATCGCCTAAAACAAAGCGCTATAAAATGGAAGAGGCCATGCCGGCTGATCCAAAACAACCTTACGATGTTCGCAACGTCATCAAAGCCATTGTGGATGATTCCGACTTTCTGGAAATACAAGAACTCTTCGCCAAAAACATTGTAATTGGTTTTTCGCGTATTAATGGCGAAACCATTGGTATTGTTGCCAACCAGCCCCTTTATCTTGCAGGTGTGCTGGATGTAGATTCATCAAATAAAGCAGCCCGGTTTATCCGTTACTGCGATGCGTTTAATATTCCATTATTTACTTTGGTCGACCTTCCGGGATATTTACCCGGTGTTGATCAGGAACATGCCGGTGTTATACGTCATGGTGCAAAAGTATTGTATGCCTATTCGGAAGCCACCGTGCCTAAAATCACACTCATCACACGTAAAGCGTATGGTGGAGGGTATATTGCCATGTGTTCGCATCACCTGCGAGCCGACTTTGTATTTGCATGGCCTACCGCTGAAATAGCGGTAATGGGTCCTGAGGGCGCTGCCAACATCATCTTCCGAAAAGAGATTACTACCGCCAAAGATCCTGAAGAAATGCGCAAACAGAAGGTTAAAGAATACAAGGAAAAATTCGCTAACCCTTACGTGGCCGCTGCATACGGATATATCGATGCCGTGATTGAGCCGAATGAGACACGAAAGATTATTATGCATGCACTCGACATCTCCAAAGAGAAAAAAGTGCAAACACCAATGAAAAAACACGGTATTCCTCCATTTTAAACCGCTGAATCATGGATAAAAATGACGATAAAAAAATCAGGTTCAGCTCCATTAATATTGATGGCGTTAAATATAAAACCTTATTAACTGAAAAGTTTAAACACAGGAAGCCCTATGTTGAAACTAACCTCAACATAATGACCGCTTTTATACCGGGCACTATTGTGGATGTGTATATAAAAGAAGGAAAGAAAGTGAAGGAAGGAGATACGTTGCTCATTCTTGAGGCCATGAAAATGCGTAATGTGATACAAGCCCCTTATACCGGAAACATCAAAAAACTGTATGTACAAAAGGGCGATCTGGTTTCAAAAAACCAAGCACTGGTTGAAATGGAATAACGACTACTACCCACGAAAATCACCGGAATATTTGATGAGTCTGGTCTAAAAAGGTAATAGAACGATTTCAGCCACTTTTACCCCTTGGTCCCCTAAAGGGGAAGTGGCTGAAATTCAGTTATCATGATTCACCTTTTTAAACCAGATTCTTTGATTATATTTCGGTTTTTTTTTGATCGTGATAAAGGGTGTTTAAGCTTTCGATGTAATCGAGTAAGGCTTCACGCCCAACTCCCTTTTCGGCCGAAGTAACAACTATCGGAGGCAATTCTTCCCATTCCTCAAGCAATTTATGGCGATAAACTTCTTCGTTATTGGTAAGTTGCATTGGCTTGAGTTTATCAGCTTTGGTGAACACCAGGGTAAATGGAATTTCTGACAGGGCCAGCCATTCCATAAACTCCAAGTCATTTTTCTGGGGTTCGTGCCTGATATCAATCAACACAAAAACGCAGACCAGGTTTTCGCGCCGAAGCAGGTAATTCCTGATCATCTTTTCCCACTTCTCACGTTCTAATTTCGATCGTTTGGCAAATCCGTAACCCGGTAAATCCACCAAATACCAAGCGGTATTGATAACGAAATGGTTGATGGTAATGGTCTTACCCGGTGTTCCGGATATTTTGGCCAGCTTTCGGCGACCTGTGATCATGTTAATCAACGATGACTTCCCCACATTTGAACGGCCAATAAAAGCATATTCCGGCTTGTCGGGTTTCGGACACAACCTTACATCGGTATTCGACATGATAAAGTCGGCATACTGAATAATCATGACATTATTGCTTTTTGTAGGTGGTAAGATGACGTTCTACTTTAACCGGAAAAATATCCGCAACCGTCAATAATATCCCGGTTTCTTCCACCTCACCAAAATGATCGTTTAAAGCGGTACCAAAACTCTTCATGGTTGATGACAGATTCATGTATGCGTTTACAAGAGGCGGGATATTTTCACCAAGTTTTCTAACTTTTTGAACCAAGATCCGGTAATTTTCTTCATAATTACAACCGGTAAATATACTATCCAGGATTTTTGAGTCAGTATAAAGCGGTAACGGGTGGTGAGGATAGATCAGATTTTCCGGATCAGGGAAATACTTTTGCATGAAAAACAAGATTAAATCACGGGCAAACTTGTCAAAATCAAGGTACATGGTTACTTTTCCAAACAAGAACTTCACTTCAGGATTATTAATCAGGATAGCTCCAATACCATCCCAAAGGTTATCCAGTGCGTACATGCCACGCCGCAAATTGAATGTAGGCTGATAATAGGGTTGTACAAACGAACGGCCCAGCTCAATGGTGTATGGAAAGTATTGATTAATGAATTTTTTTGTGTATTTAAATAAGTGTGCGGCAGGTGATTGTACAAAGCCCTTTTCATCAATAAATAAATTTTTGCATAGCGCGTAACGATAACCGCCAACAATTTCCTTTTCAGCCGAATCCCATACGATCATTTGTTCAAATGCGTGTTCTCCCACATCATACTCGTCAATATCGATTTCTTTTCCGGTACCACCACCGGCATCACGAAAAGTGACCTCGCGTAAACGTCCTATTTCACGTAGCACGTGTGGCGCATTTTTATCATTTAAAATATAAATCTCATTTTGACCGTTATTGGCTTTGCGCAAAAACCTATCCTGATTAAGCTCATCGATCATCAGTTGCTTGTCAACAGGAGGAATAATTGTTTTCATTGAAACCATGTTTGTACTTTAATTACTTATTATCAACTTGAAATAAATGGAGCCGTATTGCCTGTACCCATCGTGTAAACATATTCGCGTATTAATTCGGCCCACTCGCCGGGCGAATGCTTTTTATCCAGCTCCTGCCATGAAATGGGTTTCCCAAAATGAATGGTGATGGTTTGTCCACGTTGTTTTTCAAACTCATCCACCAGGTAAAGCATCTCCAAATTGGCCTTGATGCCCAGCCTTTTTCTGATGTTCGACAAGTAATAGAAAAAGTTGGAGTTTCTACCCTCGATAAATGTTGGGATGATATCCCGCTTAAACCTTCGCGCTTTGGTAACAAAAGTGCTTTTCCATTCAAGGTCAATAATCTTTTTACCCCGCTTGCGCGAAACCAATCCAAAAGGGAAATAGCATATTATTTGATTGGAGGCGAATGTTTCGTTAATAACCTGAATATTTTGAGCATTGCTGCCATGCTTATTGATGGGGATAAACAGCACCTCCAGGTTGTTGATGTTCATTAGGATATCATTTACCGGAAATACAATGTCCTTGCGAACCTTGCTTACAGCAAGCATCAAAGCAAGTCCATCCAAACCACCTAACGGATGATTGGATGCAATAATACAACCGCTTTCCACCGGGATGTTTTCAATACCAGTTACCTCCAACTTCACTTTCATATCATTCAACACGGCCTCTATAAAATCAACGCCCTGTAAATGACCATGCCTTGAAAGGTATCCATTCAGCTCATCCACATGGATGATGCGTTTAAGGTAGGACAAAACAAATCCCGGCATCATTTTCCTTAGCAAAGGGTTCTTGTCATCAAGCACTTGCTCCAGGATAATTGGTTTTGTCGTAAAATCCTTCGTTTCTGACATGCGAAATTAATTCTTTTGGCAATTGACAAAGATAATGCAATTGATGGTGACTGCTGTCAATACAAGTGATTTTCGTAAATAGAAAAAGGCTGTTTCAAAATTTGAAACAGCCTTTTTCATAATTTTCTATTTTGATTCTTTAGCGCTTCTCAGTAGTACAGAATCAAGTGCGCGTACTTCAAATCGTAGTTCTTACTTTACGCCTAGTTTGGTCTTTACCAAAGGCAATACGTTATCGCCATTATCGTAAAAAACGAGGGCACCTGTTCCGACATCAAAAATATAGTTGTAGTTGTTTTCGCGTGCTACATCAGAGATGGCTTTTTTAACTTTCTCGATAAGAGGATTAAAAAGCTCTGCTTGTTTAGCACTCAAATCCTGATCGGCTGATTGTTGGAAAGCCTGAATACGAGCCTGCAAATCAGTGATTTCTTTTTCTTTCGTCTGACGAATTAAATCAGACATGGTAGCCACATTGTCCTGATAGGAAGCCACTTTTGTCTGGTATTCCATCCCCATGCTACTCATTTGCTGGTCAAGATAATCAGCGTAAGCTTTTAATTCCTTTTGCAAGGAATCGGTTTCCGGCATCAACGAGAGAATTTCGTTTGAGTCGATATAACCAAATTTTGCTCCGGTTTGAGCTGTTCCTGTAAAGGAGACCAGTGCGATGAGCGATAATAATACCAATGTTTTTTTTAACGATTTCATTTTTTGTTCTATAAGTTTGATTAAAAATAATCCAAATTCAGGCGGCAAACATACTAAAAAATCACAATTCCTTCACCATGGAATTTTTAAGGGGTTGATTTATTATGAAATATTAACAAGACGATTTTAATCTACTTTTCACCACGTGCACGCTGATCGCGCTTCACGGTTTGCATCACATTGCCCACTTCATCCAGCACATCGTCACTGATATCAAATTCGGGATTTGTGTACAATAGTGACATTCCTCCGGCTTTATCAAAAACAAAGGAATAATTCCTTGTAGCCGCGATGGTTTCGATGGCATTATACACTTTTTCCTGGATGGGCTTAACCAGTTCCTGACGTTTCTGGTAAAGATCGCCCTCGGGGCCAAAATATTTACGCTGGAGTTCTTTGACTTGCTGCTCTTTTTTAACGATTTCGTCTTCTCGTTTCTTTTTTACATCTTCAGGTAGCAATACCGATTCGGCCTGATACTTTTTATACAGATCGCTCACCAGGGTATAGCTGGCTTCGATTTCCTTTTGCCAATTTTTCGACAACTCGTCAAGTTCGTCCTGGGCATCCTGAAATTCAGGAATGTTATCGAGTATGTATTCTGTATCCACATATGCATACTTCTGGTTTTGCGCGTTTGCACTGTTTATCCCGGCGGATAAAAAAGCGCATAAAAACAGTCCGCCAAATATTACTTTTATTGTTCTCATAAGATTATTTATTTATTTCCAAATCAAATACAAATATGTTGCCAAAAACAGTTTAATCAAGTGACTGGTTAAGCGAGAAATGAAAATGGCTGCCGTTGGCCGTAGGAATACCCGGGATGGGATCGAATCCGTAGGCCCAATCGAGGCCCAGCATACCAAACATGGGCAAAAAGACCCTGATACCGACTCCGGCAGAGCGTTTTATATCAAAAGGGTCGAACCCTTGCGAACCAAGCCAGGAATTTCCTGCTTCAACAAAAGTCAACGCGTAAATGGTAGAGGTAGGCGCCAACGACAAAGGATAACGCACTTCGAGGGAATATCGGGTAAATACTGTACCACCTATATTTTTATTCTTGTAATAAAAAGGAGTTATCGATTCGTTTGTATAACCACGCATCCCGATCACCTCACGACCATCGAAATTATTATATCCCGAAAGGCCATCGCCGCCAAGGTAAAAACGCTCGAAAGGTGTCACTCCCAAATCTTTGTTATAATCGCCTAAATATCCAAACCTAAACTTGGAAGCCAGCACCAGTTTATCCATAAATTCAAAATACCAATAGGCTTTCACCTTCCATTTATGATACTCAATCCATTTATACTTCTCATTTTGGTCCATTGTCGAATAATCCCTATTTGAAAATGCGGAGTATGGAGGAGTTAGCTCCAATCCCAATGACAAATCGGAACCACGACGTGGATAAATAGGCTGATCGATTGAGTTACGTCCTAAAATAATTTCATAACTCAGGTTATTGAATTTGCCGTTTCCATCGCCAATATAAAAAATGGTGCTGTAATTGGTCAGGTTATAAAGCTGAATATTGATGCCCTGGTAAAAGGTAAAAAAGTCATCGGGCCATTCAAGTCGTTTTCCAATACCAACGGTAACCCCGTTGATAACAAAGGAAGACCTAAGCGTATCTGATTTAGGCAAACCATTTGAATAAATTGAATGGTAATATGAAACGGTAAGGGCATTGGGTTTTTTACCACCCAACCAGGGTTCAGTAAATGAAACATTCCAACTTAAATAGTCTTTTCCATAGGTTTGGAATTTGAGTGCAAGCTTTTGCCCGTCACCAGATGGAATCGGTTTCCATGCGTCTTTTTTGAAGAAATTATTCAACGAAAAATTGTTGAAGCTCAATCCAATGGTTCCAATAATACGTCCATAGCCCCAACCACCGGAGAGTTCGATTTGATCGGCAGAAGTTTCCTCCACTTCATATTCAATATCTACAGTTCCTTCGGCTGCATTGGGATTGATATTTGGCGTGATGGATTCGGCATTAAAATAACCCAGGTTGGCTAACTCGCGTGTGGTACGAATGATGTCGGAACGGCTAAACAACTGCCCGGGACGTGTCCGCAACTCACGGATGATGACATGGTCGTTGGTTTTCAGGTTGCCCTTTACCGTCACCTCGTTAATACGGGCCTGTTTTCCTTCAAAAATCCTGATTTCCATGTCTATGGAGTCATGATCAACAAAGGTTTCGATGGGTTGCGCATTAAAAAACAAGTAACCATTGTCCATGTATTGCGAACTCACATCAAAGCCATTGGGGTTGTATTGCAGGTTAGTTTCAAGAAGCTCTTTATTATAAACATCCCCTTTTTGAATTCCCAGAATAGCGCTTAAAAAAGCGGACGGGTAAACGGTGTTCCCTACCCAGGTAATGTTCCGGAAGTAGTACTTGTTGCCTTCTACAATGGTGATGTCGATGGCCAGGTTCTCGTTATCGATGCGATAAACGGAATCGAATACAATTTGTGCATCTCTGTATCCCTTTTTGTTGTATTTGGCGATGATCAGTTGGAGGTCATCATGATAATTCGATTCGATATACTTTGAACCTTTAAAGAGATTGACACGGCAGTTTTGGTTAAAATAATCGATAAACTGGTTTCCGGCTTGACCGAATTTTAGTTTCAATGACGATCCTGTCATATCAACCAATAAAGGGCCCAGACTGTCGAGTGGGCGAAATACTCCCCTGGCTTTGGTCTCTTTCATCGAAGACTTCACGGCGTCATCATTCAGGGCTTCGTTGCCAAAAATGTTGATCTCCTTGATTTTAACCTTTTTGTTTTTCTTGATTGTAATGACCAGGTCGACAAAATTATCGTTCTTTTTCTCTGATTTTTCCACAACCGAAACCTCACTATTTAAAAAACCCTTTTCTGAATA
This sequence comes from Bacteroidetes bacterium CG18_big_fil_WC_8_21_14_2_50_41_14, assembly GCA_002771745.1. Taxonomy (GTDB): domain Bacteria; phylum Bacteroidota; class Bacteroidia; order Bacteroidales; family F082; genus UBA6244. The sequence continues at coordinate 11,774 of PCUL01000175.1, read as the reverse complement.
GAATTTTTGAATAATGTTTTTTGTCCTGATAATCAAGTGATCAGTCACTACATCACCCCTGGTAAGGTTAATTTTTTCCCTGATGTCATCAGCTTCGGTTTTTCTGATTCCTTCAAATGAAAACTTGGCCAAACGCGGACGCTCCTTCAGGTTGATACTTAAAAAGATATTGTTGCCCTTTATGCTGGTGGCTGTGATGCTGATGTTATCAAACAATCCCTGATCCCACAACTTCCGGATGGCGCTTGTAATTTCATCGCCCGGAATTTTCACCCTTTTGCCAATTTCAATTTCCGACAGCATGATGATAACATTTTTGTCCAGGAATTCGACCCCTGTAACCTCCACCCCGCCGATGATATATTCAACCGGTTTTTCATAATTTATCTTTGATAAATCGCTTCCGAGGCTAATTTGGGCAACCCCTTGTTGGTCAATAAGTACAAGACCTATTAACAAACAAAATACCGCTATTTTTCCAACTACTTTAATCATCAAACTATTTTGCTTTTATTTGGTCACTTGTCATACCAAACCGACGTTCGCGTATTTGATACTCTACGATTGCTTCGTAAAAATCTTCTTTTTTAAATTCGGGCCACAAAGTGGGTGTAAAATAAAACTCGGCATAAGCAACCTGCCAAAGCAGATAATTGCTGACACGAAGTTCCCCGCTGGTTCTAATAACCAATTCGGGATCGGGAATGCCTGCAGTTGTCAAACAGTCTGCAAAGAGGTGCTCATCAATTTCATCCGGGTTAAGTTGGTTTTGGCTGACCATCACGGCAATTTTACGGGCCGCTTCTACAATTTCCCAACGGGCACTATAACTCATGGCCAGGGTAAGCACCATGCGCGAATTGGAGGAAGTTTTCTCAATGGTTTCCATCAAACGTTGGTAATTCTCCGGTGGCAGGCTTTTCAAGTCGCCAATAGCGTTCAAACTAACATCATTTTTGTTGAGGGTATCCAATTCGTTTACGATGGTCTCAACAAATAAATTCATCAGGGCATCTACTTCATCTTTGGGACGGTTCCAGTTTTCTGTAGAAAACGTATAGAGTGTTAGATATTTAATACCAAGTTCAACAGCAGCTTCTGTAATTTCACGCACCGATTCAACACCTTCGTGATGACCCAGGAGCCGCTCTTTTCCTTGCTTTAAAGCCCACCTTCCGTTACCATCCATAATGATGGCCACATGTTGCGGCAATTTTTCCAGGCATATTTTATCTTTAGCACTTACCATCCTGTCATTCATTTACCATTTTAGGGAGTTACACCTTTTTTTGCTGTACAAGTCGAACTTATAACTGATGGTTAAACCCGCATAAGCCACCCAATCGAAATTTTTCTCTTCCCCACGTTGCATATTGGGTTGATGGTTTAATGTGGGATCGCTTAATAATTCAGCGCCATTGTCCGGATTGATATTCTCCCCCTTGAGGTAGTAGGTTTTACTTACATCATCAATATAATCGGTAAAGGTTTTGCGCATGCCCCATTCGAAATTGAGCCCAATCCGTTTTGAAAGACTGTACTTAAACCCGAAGCCAAAGGGCACGGAGAAACTATATTTGCTGTAAGGGCTTCTTCCTTCGAACCCTATATTTTGCCCTTCGGTTCCCAGTGGACGGAGTTTTACACCATCAAGCGATTTTGGGGTGTAGGTAAAAAAGCCCACTCCGCCAAAGAGATAGGGTGTAAAATAATCCATTTTGCTTCCGGTGAAATATTCCCAAAAGTTAAACTCGGCCACCAGAGCCACATCGTTAAGGGTGGTTACGAAACTAAGATCACGATTGATTACGCCACTGAGCTTATCATCGGCTCCTGTAACTTTTCCTCTATAATAACTCAACCTGAACGACCACCTGGTATTTTCGCTGTAACGGGCTGAAATACCGTATGATGGGCGTGTTTTTGCGAAAGGCAATCCGGGGTTGAATTCTCCAAGGTAATACGATCCTCCTCCAAACAGCCCTACTTCAAGGTTTTGAGCCTGAGAAGTAAAGGCAAAAAGTACGATGATGACTCCAACTACGGCTCTACGGTATTGGTTCAATCTTTTCGGTTTTAAAATAATTCCTTCCATCCTGATTTTGAGCGCCAAAAATAATCCTTTTTTTAGTTACTGCCATCGAAACCCTGGTTTCATTTTGCCATAGGGTACAGGCATTCAGTATATCAAACTCTATATCTTTTATTTTAGTATCATGTGTAATAATTCGTTTGTTGGTTCCTGTAGTCCATTCCCCAAAGCAATTTATCTCTGATGGTCGAAAAAAAGTTCTTGCCCGGCATTTGCACCAAATTAATCCCGAAATCGCATTTTCTTACGATGATTTCGGCTTCTTTTCCAATGGGAGATTGGCGTGAGTCCATACTCATCAGGTACTTTTCTTCTCTTCCTTCGATTCGCATTTTAATGACACTGGAATCTTTAATCACGATGGGTCTCACGGTCAAATTGTGAGATGCAATGGGAGCAATGATCATATTTTGGGATCCGGGACTTACAATCGGACCCCCAACGCTTAATGAATAAGCCGTTGATCCGGTCGGACTCGCGATAATCAAACCATCTCCGTAATAAGAATTTAAAAAAAGATCGTCAACAAACACATGTACCATAATCAACGTAGGCGTAGCATTTCGGTATATGGCCAGGTCGTTGAGGGCAAAATTTATTTCGCCAAACAAATTTGCCGGTGCATCTAATTGCAATAAAGAGCGTTTGTCGAGTAAATAATTCCCTTTTTTGACATAGTTAACGGCTTCAACAATTTCATTTTTTGACATGCTCGACAGAAAACCCATCCTGCCCAGGTTGATTCCTAAAATGGGCACACCTGAATCTCGGACAAATGGCACGGTATCGAGAATTGTCCCGTCTCCTCCAACTGAAAACAGCATGTCGGTGCCGTTTTTTACTTCATCAAAGGTGTTGAAACTTTTGGGTGAAGTGGGAAAATGAAGCTGACCGGTAACTGCTTTTAAATATGGTTCGTAAAAAAGCACTTCTATTTGGCCTTTATGGAGCTCATCAATCAACAGCTGCAGATACTGCTGATGTTGGTTAGAATAACCCTTACCAAAAAGTGCAATTTTCATTTTCAGGTGTTTTTTAAGCAGACAAAAGTAATTTAAAATCCAGCTAACCAAAGAATGATTGAGGGTTAATAGCCTGAAACAGCTTATTATTAACGTTTTTTAACGGCAACGACCTGCTAAATAGGAGCTACAAAGCTGATGAAGAATCCGGATTTTTTCTGTTTATTCATGGCAGCTTCCAATCGGATTACCACATCATAATAGGTTACAAAATCGAGCCCCAACCCGGTTCCCCAAATCAATTGATTGGCCAATGAGTTTTGTTGGAAATATTGATAATCACTAACATAACCCATGTCAAAAAACAGGTTAGCATAGAGGGCTAAGAAAATTTCACTAAATTTTTTTGATTTGATCCAGTTGATCTGGTAAGTTTTCTGAGGGATCAATTCAAACTTTAGGTTTGATTTAATTAAACCCATGTTTTGGCCATCAATAACATACAAATCGTATCCACGCACATTCAGGTCGTTATAACCCAGGCCCGAAGACAAGAAATATGGCCTGTTTTTATTTCCCGAGAGCCGGGTTGAAAAATTATAGGCAAAATACCAGCGACTAATGAGTGGAAAATAATGGTCGAATGTAGTTCCAACCCAAAGTATATCAATACCCTTCGGAAACAATCCCAAGCCCATTTTTTGTATTTGTACATCAAAATAATACCCGTTTAAAGGATAAGGCTTGTAATCGCGGAAGTCGAGTTTAAAGGTATAGGTAAGGCTGAAATATTGGCTGGTAGTTCCGATTGAGAAATCGGGGTTTAACTTCAGCAAGGTATCCTGAAAAACGTAACTTGAAAAACTGAATCCGACATCATGTAAATAATTGTATTTGGGCCGAAAGGTAAAATTTATACCTGCAAAAATATAATCTCGCGCGTAGGCATCAGGCGAACGATAATACACCGGCTTGTTGTTCACCGTACGATAAGGCACTTCATGATTAAAGCGAACACCACCTTTTAAAGAAAGCCCCGTTACCTGGTTTTTATCCAGATAAGGAACTGTCCAATGACCGGCAAACACCATATCGTAACCAGTTTGCAGCACAAAATTAAGCTTCTCCATTCTTCCCCTGAAATTTTCTACACGCAAATCGATTCCGTAATTTAATCGCTTCAGGTCGTTTTTCTCGATCCAGGCATTCAGGTTGCGATCGGCAAATTGAATGATTGGAATAGGCCAGATATACCACCGTTCAATCATAGAAATCCGGATATCGCACAATTCCCGGTCAATTATTTTTGTAATGGTCACAAAATTAAATAGTGACCTGTTCATTAGATTTTGTCGGCTTTTTACAATCAAGCTATCGAGTTGTGATGGAAGGTAGGATGTGCCAACGAAAAATTCCAGTTCGCGCATCACAATGTTGTCGCGTGTCATTTTGTTTCCTTCAAGGGTAATTGTACTAACCGTTAACTGGCCATCCAAACCACCGTTGGTAAGCACATTGGCCAAAACCATCTGGGAAAAGAGGAGAAAAAAAGTGGAAAATGTTGTTAAAACAACACGCATATTTACAGCTTAAGGTAGTTCATTAATGAGTCGTAGTTTTCCTTCAGGTCTTCCTGGCTAATATCCTGGCCAAAAGAAGCATCGACCAGATAGCCAAAGCGATCGAAGGTTTTGAGTATGGCACCAATATTTAATACACTTACCTTTATTATCACCTTAAGCTGCGTAGAATCGGGATGGCTCTCCAGGAAAACACTGAGTATCTTGGCGTTGTTCGATTCAACGATGTTGGCTATTTCCGTTAAGCTATAATCGTTTTCGCTCACCAGAAGAATAATGACTCCTCCCGGATTATATACTGACAGGCTTTGTGAAAAAAACAAGAGCAGGTCGGTTGGCAAAATGGAACCCAAATAATGATTGTCATTATCCAGAACAGGGGTTAGCGAAAGTTTTCGTTTTACAACAATGTTCAACACGTCGTATACCGTGATGTTTTCCTCCGCATAAAAATCTTCAAAATGGATCAGACCCGATTCCAATTTCCTGTTAAAACCAACTAAACTAAAGAGTTCCTTTTCGATGACCACACCGACAAATGCGCCACCATCGACAACCGGATAATGCCATACCTTGTATTCGTCCATGCGTTTCAGGGCCTCCTCTACCGAATCGGTGAGTAACAAGGGCAAGACATCTTCATTTATCAGTTGTTTGGCTATCATGATGCAAAACTAATATTTTGAGTTAAATCCCAATCATAAAATTACCGCTAGGTGGTTAATTCCCCAAGCATGTGTAAATAGTTGGCATACCTGAATGGCAGAACTAACCCCTCTGCCAGAGCTGCCTTCACGGCACAACCGGGTTCATCCACGTGAATACAATTATTAAACCGGCAGTCATCCATCAGCTTTCTGAACTCAGGAAATCGCTGGCCCAGCTCCGATCGTTCAAACTCAACCAACCCAAATTCCTTCAGTCCGGGGGTATCGATTACAGCGCCTCCAAATTGTAAAGGAAACATCTCGGCAAAAGTGGTAGTATGCATTCCTTTTTCATGAAACGAAGAAATCAGACCGGTTTTAAGATCCAACGTGTTGTCTACCATATTGATGAGAGTTGACTTTCCTACACCCGAATGGCCCGAAAGCAACGAGACTTTGCCTGCCAACAACTCCTGAAACTCATTTATATGCAACCGGTCGACAACGGATGTAATCAAACATGGATAACCAATGGAACGGTAAAAGCTCACCAATTCGTTAAGCTGGTCCAGTGTATCGGCATCATACAAATCCAATTTATTAAAAACCAACGTGGCCGGGATGTGATAGGCTTCGGCAGTAACCAATAACCGATCGATAAAACCGGTTGAGGTACGGGGTTTTACCAAAGAAACAATTACCACCATTTGGTCGATGTTGGCGGCAATGATATGTGTGGCCTTGGAAAGGTTTGTGGCTTTTCGGATGAGGTGGTTTTTACGCTCTTCAATGTAAACTATATTCCCGGTATCCTCATTGGGCAGCAGTTCGATGGTCACCCGGTCGCCCACCGCAATTGGGTTGGTTGTACGAATCCCCTTTATCCTGAAAAGGCCTTTTAGTCTGCACTCCAACTTGCGGCCAGCATCGGTAAGTACTGTATACCAGCTTCCAGTTGATCGGAGTACCAATCCCCGCGTTGTTTGGTCATTCATCTATATCGTGCATTTTGTGTTACTATTTTTATTGAAGTCCGCCCAATGAATTGTGTTTCATCAGTTTTTTACTCAAACTTTTGAAGGGAAGAACCTACTACCTGAATTAATAATAAAAATTTAATTTATTAAAAAAGTTTAAAATTACAAACTATTCTTATATTTGAGCCGGATTACCATAAAAACCCGTTCTATGACACTTCTCAATTACATTTCATTTGTGGTTTCACCACTCCTCATTTTATTGTTTATTACTTACCTGAGATTCAAATTCTCGATTGAGAATTTAAAAAACATTCGTAATGCCACTATTCTGGGTATGTTATGTATTGTTTTGTTATTTATTGCCAACTATTTAATCGAACTGGAATGGCATGGAAGTTACAGGAACATGCGACGCATGGCCTTTTTTGTGTTCGTGGTTATTGCCTTTAGCTCAGAATTGGCCAAATTTGTGGTGTTAAAATCGGCTTTTTACCAAATGAAAAGCTTTGCAGGCCCACTCGAAGGCATCATTTACAGCATATTTATTAGTTTGGGATTTTCCACTTTAGCAGTAATCCTATATGCATACGGGATTGTCGGAGCACCTGACCAGATTCATAATTTCTCGTTGTTTTTGTATACCTATCCATTGGCCAGCCTGTTTTTTGGCATTACCATGGGATTTTTTGTCGGTATGGGGAAAATGCGTAAGAACGGTTTTATCGACAACAGCACCGGATTATTTCTCTCAACATTTTTCCATGGGTTATTCTTTTTTGGATTCATCACCTCCGATGTACGGTTACTTGTTTTTATCGCGATAGGTTACCTGGTTATTGGAGTTACGCTTGTATTTCAAGGAGTATCGCTGCGGCTCGGCCAAAAATAATCAGGGAATTATCTTATACAATTTTCCGGGAAGACTTTTAACCATTCCTTCAAATTCAAGGTTCAACAACGCACTTGCCACTTTTGAGGGTGGCATGGCCGTGCTGACAATCAATTGATCCATCCCGACAGGTTTTTTTGAATCCATCAGGGCCAGGAGTCTTTTCTCATCTTCGGAAAGTTCAACAAAAAGGCTGGTCTGTGATTTTGTATGCACTTTGCGGTCGTCCCAACCCATGATGTACGAAATATCTTTTGCCGATTCGGCAAGTGCGGCTCTGTTTGACTTGATCAGCATATTGCAACCTTTGGAGTATTCATCGTTGGTACGTCCGGGAACTGCAAAAGCATCCCGGTTATAGGAGTTGGCGAGGGTTGCCGTGATCATGGCACCCCCTTTTATTCCCGATTCAATCACCACCACAGCATCACAAATGCCAGCCACAATCCTGTTTCGCTTTGGAAAATTTTCCCTATCGGGATTGGTTCCAGAAGGAAACTCCGTCAACAGTCCTCCATTTTCCAACATGCTCATGGCCAGTTTTTGGTGCTGAAATGGGTATATCCTGTCAAGGCCATGGCCCATCACCCCGATGGTATCCATTCCACATTCGAGCGCCTTCCGGTGGGCACAGCTATCGATCCCATAGGCCAGCCCGCTAACCACCACCACATCTTTTACCTTGAGGTCCGCGATCATTTCTTCACAGCGCTCACGACCATAATCCGAGGCTTTTCGTGTGCCCACAAATGCAATCATCCGCGGCGCATTCAGGTTAGCAGTACCTTTATAATACAGCATTAAAGGGCCATCTTCACAATTCAATAGCCGCTGGGGATAGTTGGTATCAGTAAAAAACAAGGGTTGAACCTCATTTTTTTCGATAAACAAAATTTCCTTTTCAACAACATGAAACACATGCTGGCTTAAAACACTGTTGACTGTTGCCTGACCAATACCAGGAATTTTTAATAAAGCCGAGCGACTTTCAAAAAAAACAGCTTCGGCTCCACCACAATAAGCCACCAATCGTTTGCCATTAACATCGCCCACACCGGGGATTAAAGTAAGCGCCATTTGATATGAAAGCAGGTTGGGTTCCATTAGATCAAAATTATCATTTTTTTGTTATTCCACAGGTTTGCATGATAAATTTTTAGGTGTGATGGGTTTGACTATTTTTGCCGGATGCAGGAAACACAAAAGACGGTGGTTGTTTGCCCCATGGATTGGGGTTTAGGTCATGCTACACGCATGGTTCCTGTTATTGAACTGATGTTGCAAGCCGGAACCAGGGTGATTATTGCGGCCGACAAAAGGCCATTGGCCTTCTTAAAACAGCGATTTCCTGAGTGCATTTTTGAACAGTTGACCGGGTTTAGTCCAAAATATCCCAGGTTGGGTGTACTGATGCCATTTGTTATGGTGGCTAACCTGCCAAAAATGTTGTTTCAGGCCCGTCGTGCCCGTATCCATTTAAAAGACATCATCAGAAAACATCGCGTGGAGGTGGTTATTTCGGACAACCGTTACGAATTGCATTCAACTGGTGTATATTCGGTCTTCGTGACACATCAACTCCATATCCAAACCAGGGGCTGGCAAAGGTTGTTTGACCCGCTTATTTCAAAAATAATCAATCACTACTTGGTTAAGTTTAACGAGCTATGGATCCCTGACACAGCAGAAACGCCGAATCTGGGAGGAGTTTTGTCGCATCCTGCTTTGAACCTTACAGTGAAACAGACTTATATCGGACTTTTAACCCGGTTTTCGCAACAAAAGACAAGATCACAAAAAACCGATTATGAGATCGTTATTTTGCTTTCCGGTCCTGAGCCACAACGCACCTTGCTCGAAAAAAACATGATGCAACAGGCACTTTCGTTAAATGTGAACGCGGTGATCGTTCAGGGGAAACCCGAAATGGAGGAGGATGTACAACACCATCACCTGCGCGTTCTTTCTCACGCCGATGACCAGACGATGGCCTCCTTAATTTATGGTGCAGAACTTGTGGTTTGTCGCCCGGGATACAGTACCCTGATGGATTTAACCGTTCTGCAAAAAAAGGCCGCCTTTATACCCACACCCGGTCAGACAGAGCAGGAATACCTGGCCAGGAAACTGTTTGCAGAAGGACGTGCTTACTGCGACACTCAGGATCACTTCAATTTGAAAACAGCTTTCGAAACCAGGGACCGGTTTATCGGGCTTTCAGGTTTTAAACAGGGAAATTCGCTTCAGGTGGCCATCGACAGGTTGCTTGATCAGGATTTACTAAAAAATACCGACTCGGATGAAAGCACCTGAAAAATGGATCAATAAGGTTGGGAAACACCTTAGCAGGCCCGTTTGGAATATAGCGGGAAGTGCATTTGTGTTGCTGGGCATCATCGGGATATTTGTGCCCCTGTTGCCGACGACCATTTTTCTTTTGTTGGGTGCCGCATGTTATAATAAAGGTTCACAACGTTTCCATCATTGGCTCGTAAACAACCGTGTTTTGGGACCCTACATCGCTAATTTTAAAAAGGACAACGGCATTCCGTTACAAGCGAAAATAAAAGCCATCGTGTTTTTGTGGATCACGATTGGAATTTCCATCTACTTCGTTAACATAATTCACGTCAGGATCATATTACTCCTGGTGGCCATCGGGGTGAGTATTTTTCTACTCACACGAAAAACCCTCAAATCATGATACCGTAAAACCGCTACTTTTAACATCAAATAAAGACTCCTATGCTGATAGAAAAAGACATGAAACTGGCCGATGTGCTACACCACGACCACAACCTGATCCCCGTGATCAGCCGGTTTGGGATCAAGTTGGGATTTGGAGAGAACACCATCGAAGAAATTTGTGCCACCCAACAACTCGACACCGATTTTTTACTCACCATTCTAAACACCTTCCACGACCCCCGGTATTTTGCCGACAGGCACTTAAAATCTTTCCCGGTTGGTTTGCTCATAAGCTATCTGAAAGAAACCCACAAGAATTATCTCAACGAACGCCTACCCTATATCGCTTTGCTAATTAACCGGCTCACCGAAACTTCATCCAATCACAAGTCTGCTTATCAGTTGCTTATGAACTTTTTTGTGGAATACAAAAAAGAACTGACAAAGCATATTGAGCGTGAAGAAAAAGTGGTTTATCCTTATGTGCTTCAACTGGAAGCCGCCATTGTATCCGGAACCACATCTGATGAATTGCTGAAGCAGGTAAATACTTACTCCATCACCGATTACGAAGCGGAACATGAAAATGTGGAGGAAAAATTGTTCGACCTGAAGAACATCATCCTCAAATACCTCCCACCCACCACCGACCAAAACCTGTGCTTTACCATTTTGCATGAGCTGTTTATTTTGGAGAAAGACCTCAACGAACATGCGCGCATCGAAGACACCATCCTGGTACCGAAGGTGGAAGAAATGGAACGAATCATAAATAAACATGCGTAGGCCATGGCGAAGACAATAAAAATCGTGCTGATCGAACAGGCTTTTTTGCTGGCCGCAGGGTTAGAAGCCCTTGTCGGTGAACTGCATGGCGTTTTTGTAGAGCAGGTTTATCATGGATCGGAACATTCCCTGACCGATAAAGTATTGGGACATAAACCCGATATGATCATCATAAACCCGCATGCGATTGAAAACCAGCTTCTTTCGGTGATAAAAACCTTTCAGCAGGAACCTGACATTAAACTGGTAGGGTTGCTATCAACCAAGGTCCCCGACAACATTAAAAGTCGCTTTACCCATTACCTCAACCGCGATGAAGGTAAATTCGACCTGCTTGAAGGCCTGAAGAAAATTATAGGCAACAGCCTGGAGAAACCGGCTAAAAAAAACCGGATCCTGAGTAACCGTGAAATCGAGTTGCTCAAACAGGTTTGTCTGGGAAACACCAATCAGGAAATTGCCGACAAGTTGTTTTTAAGTGTCCACACCGTGATGACTCATCGAAAAAACATCACCAAAAAGCTGGGCATCAAAACGGTAAGTGGTTTAACCGTGTATGCACTGATGAATAATCTGGTGGATATTCGGGAGGTGGAGAATAGGGGGTGAATCATGAATTCATGTGTTTCTAACTTGAATCTTCATTACTCAACATGAACCGGGTGCAGGAATTGCCCATTTCTGGCATTCACTGTCAGACGATTCATCTCAAACAAAAAAAACAAACCTTACACAACAAACCCAATACCACACCCCAAAAACAGACCTGTCATTTCGACCGACGAAGGAGCGGAGAAATCCCCCAGGAAATGAGATACTCTTGTGCTTTGGAGATTCCTGCCTACGGTAGGAAGGTCACTCCTCCGCAGAGGGAGAGAAACGACAAAATAGATAGCGTTAGTTTACCACGGTAAATTTAACACTTTCTATCAATTTCCCGTTCACTTTCAGACTGGCTACATAAACTCCGGGAACCCAATCACGGGTTATCAGGGTTAGTTGATCTTGTCGCTCAGTGGTATTTCTGGTTTCGCTAGTTGTCCCTCTTAAATCACTTACAATAATGCTGACTTTAGCATCTGACTCCAATTTGTATTCCAGAATTACTGATGTTGAATCAGAACTCATGGTTGCCTTTAACTTGTAATTT
>PCUL01000123.1:1636-3219 GCA_002771745.1 Bacteroidetes bacterium CG18_big_fil_WC_8_21_14_2_50_41_14 | reverse complement strand
CATGTCGAAGGTCATCACTTATGCCATTTATGCCTCCTTTATTTTAGGTAGTGTTTACCTGATTATGTTCACCGATTTTATCGAAAGATTGCTTTCGGCATTCGGAGTAACACACTAAGCCTCTATGTTAAACACGATTAAACTGCTCCCCGATTCTGTGGCCAATCAAATTGCAGCAGGAGAAGTGATACAACGTCCGGCTTCAGCAGTAAAAGAACTGCTTGAAAATGCTGTGGACGCAGGTGGCACAGTGCTTCATCTGATTGTCAAAGAAGCCGGGAAAACGCTTATTCAGGTGATTGACAATGGCAGCGGACTTTCAGTGATGGATGCGCGCATGAGCTTCGAGCGGCATGCTACATCCAAAATCACCAAGGCCGACGATTTGTTTGCTATCCGAACCATGGGGTTTCGCGGAGAAGCTTTGGCATCGGTGGCCGCTATCGCCCAGGTTGAAATGAAAACCAGACCTCACGACGATGAAGTAGGTACCTGCCTGAAAATTGAAGGTTCTAAATTAATAGAACAAAACCCATGTCAATGTCAGTCCGGAACCAGTATTTCTGTCAGGAACCTGTTTTTCAACGTGCCGGCCCGCCGAAATTTTTTGAAAGGTGTGAATGTGGAAAACAGGCATATCCTGGAAGAATTTATCCGCATCGCGGTGATACAATATGACATTGGTTTCTCTTATTTCAATAACGACAAACTGGTTTACAAGCTAACCCCCGGTTCGTTTAAATCGCGTATCGTGGGATTGTTCGGACAACCTTATAACGAGCGGCTGTTGCCGGTAGATCAGAAAACGGAGTTGGTGACCATTACCGGGTTTATCGGGAAACCTGAATTCTCAAAGAAAACAAGAGGCGAACAGTATTTTTTCGTCAACAAACGATATATCAAGCATCCATACCTGCACCATGCAGTTAGCAATGCTTATACTGAATTGATTCCGTCAGATGCCTATCCCACGTACTTTATCAACATCGAAATCGACCCCGGCGAAATCGACATCAATATACATCCCACCAAAACGGAGATTAATTTTAAAGATGCACGGTTGGTGTACGCCATTTTACATGCAGCTATCAAGCAATCCATTGGCAAACACGCACTTACGCCCACCATCGATTTTAATGTGGACCCCAGCATCGAAGCGGCCTTTTCCCAACGTCCTTCGACCAGCCTGAAACAACCCGAAGTGCGGGCGAACCCGGATTACAACCCATTTAAATCGAATCAGGAGATCAGTCGTGGTTTTAAAACTCACGACAGACCGGCCCGATCTGAATGGGAAGCTTTGTTTGAAACGATTAAGAACCCTGATGAAATTCAGCCAGAGCCCGACAAAACAGAATCCATTAACGATCTGGTGCCGGAAAGCGATGCCGGTTTTTTACAGGTACGACAAACTTACCTGGTTTGCAATGTGCGAACAGGCCTGCTGTTGATCCACCAACAACGAGCCCACGAACGGATCTTATATGAATTTTTCGTGAACCAACTCCAAAATCACCAACACATTTCGCAGCAGCAGTTGTTTCCCGAGCACCTGCATTTTTCGCCCGAAGATGCCAACATTC
>PCUL01000123.1:0-1574 GCA_002771745.1 Bacteroidetes bacterium CG18_big_fil_WC_8_21_14_2_50_41_14 | reverse complement strand
AACTCCTCCCAATGTAAACGAACCCTTGTCGTTGCTGGAGCGGATTGTTGAAAACCACAAAAATGAAGCCAGCAGTCTGAACTACGATCAAAATGCCATGTTGGCGAAGTCGATGGCTATGAGCATGGCCGTTAAAGCGGGTTATAAATTATCAATTAAAGAAATGTCAGAGCTTTTCAATAATTTGTTTTCATGTCAGGTATCCTCCGTTTCGCCCTCAGGCAAAAAAATATTTTGCATTATCAACAGCGAAGAACTTGAGGGTTTCCTCAAATAATCAAATCTACTACTACAACAAAAAACCAGCTGGTGTTCGATCACCATCCTCATGACAAGTTGTACGGTTATTTAGCAATTGGCACCATCATTGCATACCCCTTGCCATTAAAATATACTATTTTTGCACCCTTATGATGCCATAAATAGTTACCCTTGAAATTAAAAAATTGAGAATTATCAAGGTTTAAGAAATAACAAATCAGAATTATCTATGCAACAATATCGTCCTTCAGGATTTGGCTTTCTGCCACCGGTAGTGAAAAACCTCTTGATCATCAATGGATTATTTTTCCTTTCTACCCTGGCTCTTGGCTCCGCTTTTCAAATTGACCTGACTCAATATCTCGGGCTGCATTTTCCGGGGAGTCAGCATTTTGGCGTCTGGCAGTTGGTGTCGTATATGTTCATGCATGCAGATTTTCCCCATGTATTGTTTAACATGTTCGCACTCTGGATGTTCGGTAATGTACTGGAAAATGTTTGGGGATCCAAGAGGTTTTTAAACTATTACCTGGTAACAGGGATTGGTGCCGGACTTGTGCAATGGCTTGTCGGGTTTATCAGAATTCAGGGCATTTTGCCCCAACTGACCCCCGAGGAAATTCAAATTGTGTATTCGCAGGGTGCAGATGTGATGAAGCAAGTAATGAACGATAGCAATGATGCCATGCGTATCCTCAACAACATCGTCAACACACCCACCGTTGGAGCATCCGGGGCAGTATTTGGCATCTTGCTTGCTTTTGGTATGATGTTCCCTAACAGCCTTATTTACCTGTACTTTGCCATACCTGTAAAGGCCAAATACTTCGTTATGGGATATGGTGCGGTAGAATTGTACATGGGTTTTAGCAACAACCCAACAGACAATGTGGCACATTTTGCACACCTTGGCGGGATGATTTTCGGTTTTTTCCTCATCATGTACTGGAAGAAAAAGGGGAATTTGTTTGATTAATCAAAAAAAACAACTGACAGCATGATGCCATTTCAACAGCCAGTCAATACAGGCACCTTTTTCAGGAACCTCTTTTTAGGTTCAGGCAACCTTTCGCGCCTTATCTTGATTAATACGCTGGTTTTTCTTGTGATCAATGTCATCAGTCAGCTCATGTGGCTTTTTGGCATGGAAGCGTCCGGTACTGCCGAGTTAAGCTATATTGGTCAATTTCTGGCGCTTCCCTCCAACCTCACCTCATTAGGCCAAATGCCCTGGACGATAATCACCTACATGTTTACCCAGGAAGGATTCTTCCATTTATTGTTTAACCTGATTATGCTCTATTTTGGAGGCA
>PCUL01000421.1 GCA_002771745.1 Bacteroidetes bacterium CG18_big_fil_WC_8_21_14_2_50_41_14 | reverse complement strand
TCGAAGTCGTAAAGTGTGATCTTCCTGATTTGATAATAACTCTTCCAGTAGGTCATCAGGGAACGATAATATCCGATTTTGGCATTGTCGTTGTCAATCTGTGCCAGGTTGAGATCGAGCACATCGTTTATCTTGCCAATCATATAGCGTTTCTGGGTTACATCGTAACGTTTCTGGGCAACGGTATCCGATTTGGCCGCGATACGCAGTTGGTTCTTCTGCATGTTGAACTGCATTACGTTGACAAATATATTCTGCGCGTAATCGATTCTGTCTTGTTCTACGGAGGCCACCTCCAGGTTTTGATTCGACTCAGCCAATTTTATTTGTCCACGTGCATATCCCCAGTCCAGTAATGGTACGGTGATTCCAACAACAACTTTTTCTTCATCTGTAGGGTTTTTATATACATCAGATAAGAAATCAGCTCGCTGTGTCAAACCTAAAACCGCATAAACGTTTGCATCAAATCGCCCATCCATTTTGGCTTTGTTCACCACACTCTCAGCCTCAATAAGCCTGCGCTGAAATGCTATGCCATCAGAGGAATTGTTTTGTGCCTCTTCTATAGCCTTGTTAGCTGGAACAATAAAATGATTGGTTTCACCAGGCGGGATCAGAATAATTGGATTATCGTTTTGAAGCCGAAGATAGGATTTGAATTCCGACAATTTGGTTTCGTATGAAAGCTCAGCATCTTCCACTGAAGCATCTGCCTGTAAAAGGTTGAGTTCTAGTTGTAATAAATCGTTTTCGGCAATTTTCCCTAATTGATAACGTCCCTTGGCTATGCGGTAAAGGGTGTCGTAATTGGATCTGTTTTTTAAACTGATTTCCTTTTCGACCTGGGCAATCAACAACGAAAAAAATCGATCCACGGCTAACGAGGCCACCTCTTCATTCGCTTCAATCAACACCCGTTTGGCCTCTTCGTATTGCATGGACTCAATTTGCTTACTCCATTTGTATTTGTTGTACTTAAAAATGGGCTGATTAAAACCAATGTTTATTATACTTGCCCTGAATTCCCTAGAGCTAGAGCTGGTGCTGTCGGTTTTATAGTTAGTCATCTGCCCCAATCCCGTTGAAATGAAAACGTCTCCACCTGTTAATCCCACCTTTTGTGTCAATGATAGGGTTGCATCATAATTGATAAAATTCGAAAATGAATAAAAGCTCCCGCTTTCCGTTGTGATTGTTCCAAAACTGCGGTCTATATGGGGTAATTCTCCCTGAAAACTAAGATTTGGTAAATATTCAGCTTTAAAATTGCGGTATTGCCAATAGCTGCTTTTAAACCGGTGCCGGGCAATCTGTGCATCGGGTGATTGGTCCTGCGCCAGCCGTATTACTTCCTGTAATGTGTATTGACTTTTTTCCTGCGCCTGAATTGGATGTAACACCAATGTTAACAATAAGATAGTTAATGCAAAAAAAAGAAGTCCTTGTTGGCTTTTTGAATAAATTTTATTCATTCTTCATCATTTAAATATTTTCGACCGGAGACCTTGTAAATAAAGCCATGGATAAACGAATCACAAAAATAAAACTTATGATTGATTGGTTTATTGTAATAACCAGATAAATTGATTTAAAAGTCCCGGAGCCTTCTTCATCATCACCTATCATGTCTGTAAGAAAAGCCAAAAAAAAAGCTGCCCCACCAGGACAGCTTTTTTTTATTTACACTCTATTGGTGTTTGGTCAGGTAGCTGGCTACTCCCGCCGAGGTGGCTTCCATGGCATCTTCGCCCGGTTCCCAGTTTGCGGGGCACACTTCACCATTTTCTTCGTGAAACTGCCATGCATCCACTATGCGCAAGGCTTCTTTGATGCTGCGGCCCAGGGGCAGGTCGTTTACCACCTGATGGCGAACAATGCCTTGTTTGTCGATAAGGAATAGTCCGCGATAGGCAACAGGTTCCCCATCGAATTCGGCTTCGCCGTCTTCGTTGTATTCGTATGTGCCTGCCAGCACGTCAAAGTTTTCAGAGATGGTCTTCGAAAAATCAGATACCAGCGGGTATTTTACACCCTTGATACCCCCATCTTCCCTCTCCGTATTCAACCATTTCAGGTGTGAAAATTTAGAGTCGACAGAACACCCAACCACAGCGACATTGCGTTTTTCAAATTCAGCAATTTGATCCTGAAAAGCAATAATTTCTGTGGGACAAACAAAGGTGAAGTCCATGGGATAGAAAAAGAAAATAACATATTTCTTTCCTATGTACTGTTCCAACGAGAATTTTTCTACGAAATCGCTCCCGTTTACCACCGCGGTGGCTTCAAAAAGCGGAGCTTTTTTTCCTACTAATACTGCCATAATCTATTAATTTTTAATGTTTAGTAACTTTCTAAGCCGCAAAATTAAGAATTATTTTAAATAAGAGGAATACGAAACTATTTTTAAGGAAAATTATGAACCATCCAGCAATCTTCACCACGGTATTGATGCAACCGCTTCAGGAGCAATAAAAACACGATTAAAAATGGTACAGACTGACACCGGAATCAGTTAATCGTGACGCAGGCTTTCCACCGGGTCTTGTGCGGCGGCTTTACGTGCGGGCAGGTACCCAAAGATGATGCCTACGAAGGCAGCCACGCCAAAGGACAGAAGGATTGACCAGAAAGAAACGATGGTCAGGATGTCGGTGGATAAGGTAATCACTTTGGCCATGATGACTCCCAGGACAACGCCAATAACACCTCCTGTAATGCTGATGAAAGTAGCTTCGGACAGAAACTGGACCACGATATCGCGGCGCGTGGCTCCGGTGGCGCGGCGCACGCCAATCTCACGAATGCGTTCCATCACCGAAGCGAGCATGATATTCATAATTCCAATGCCGCCAACCACCAACGAAATACCGGCGATAGCTCCCAGCACGATGTTAAATATGTCTTTTGTCTTCTGCTCTTGTTTAAGTAACAACTCGGGGATGGTGATAACAAAATCGTCCACACCCTGGTGCCGCCTAAGGAGCATAGTTTTAAGAACCTCAGCAGTAGGCGACAACTGATTGCTTTCTTTAACCTGCACCACAATCTTGTCGAGCTGACTCTCGGTTTCTTCTGACCCTCCTCCTGAACTAAATGATACGCTTCCTCCACTAAAAAAGATAAAATTTCCCCCACCCATCAGACTTGCCTGGTTGATGAGGGATCTGTCTTTGAAGCGTAACAGAAGGGTCTTGATGGGAGCGAATACACTGCGGCTGTAATTGCTCACGCCCATGGACTCGGCCTTCTCGCTTACCTGTACCCCTTTGAGTACCCCAACTACGGTGAGCCAGATACTTCCACACTTAATATTTTGACCTACAGGGTCCTCGTTAGGAAAAAGCTTCCCTGCCACCTCAGGTCCAAGTACGCAAACAGGTGCTCCCAGTTCGAGTTGTCGGTTACTGAAACTCGTTCCATTGCTCATTTCCTGACTGAATATCGAGAAATAGTCCGCGGTGACTCCGGAAAGATCGACGTTGAGTTTTTTTCCACTTCGAATGGCCATGGTAGGATAAATGACCTCGGGACTTACTACGGCCACCGTAGGCAACGATCTGGCAATGTTTTCGGCATCTTTGATGGTCAGTCCGGGCGAGTATTTCTTACTCATGGATTTCTCATCGCTTTCGGTATCGGTATTGTTGGGATTATCCATCACCTTGGGGGTAATGACAATGTTGTTTAAACCAACCAGTTTGATCTGGTCGAGTATCTCCTGACGTGCACCGTTGCCTATGGCCATCATGGCAATAACGGCAGCCACGCCAAAGATGATACCCAGTGCGGTGAGGATGGATCTGAACTTGTTGGCAAAAACGGCCTCCAGCGATATGGTAAGTATGAGCAGATATCTTTCCAAAACTTATTTTTTACCGGATACGTTTTTGAGCACCTGATCCGCCACCCATCCCTTGTTTCCTACCCCGACCATTGGGTCGTTGGCCATTGCGTTTCTCGCGGTGATCAACAGTATCTTCAACCGTTTTCACTTCCTTGAATAAGTCGAGCGTGGCCTGGTCAAGACGTCGTAACGACCACTGGTCGGCGCCTTCGGGTGGGATGAGGTATACTTCATCACCCTGTTGAAGTCCAGCCCTGATGATAATGTCGGTCTCGCTGCTTTTACCCGGAACCACCTGTTGTCTCTTTCCTGAACGGGCATAGACAAAGCTGATGCTATCGATGGTGTTTACGGCTTCGATGGGGATGAAGACCACGGAATCGATGACCTCGGTAATGATGCTGTTTTTTGTGGTCATAGAAGGACGCAGGATGGAATCGAAGCCATCCACGTAGATCATCACCTCAAAAACCTTGGCGTTTGAATTGCGCATCTGCTCGCCCATGTTGGCCACTTCGTTTATCTGACCAGTAAAGCTCTTATCGGGAAAGGCGTCAATCTGAACGATGGCTTCCTGTCCGATTTTCACTTTGCTGATGTCAATTTCATTGACGTAAGTACGCGAGTTCATGGCGCTAAGATTGGGTAGTATGGCCACCACGTTCTCCCAGCTGCTGATCTGGTCACCGGCACCTAGTTTCTGGCCATTCCAATCGCGTTTGTAGTTGACCATCCCCGATTTTGGAGCGGTGATCAGAAATTCCTTTTTCAGGTCGGCAAACTCTTTGAGCACGCGCCGTGCTTTCTCGAGGTTAGTGGCTACCTCACGCATGTTAGCCACCGACTGCTGTTGCTTGATAGAATAGTTTTGAAGGGTTTGCTTGTAGCTGCGCTCTGTTTTCTCAAGATCGATTTTTACCTGTCGTTGTGTGGCGGGTGGTTCATATAACGATTGGTCGACGATGATTTGTTTTTCTTCTACCTGGTATTTCAGGTTAACCAACTCATCGCGTGCGCTTCTGAGGGTGAGTGTGGTATCGAGTTGCGTTTTGATGAATTGTGTTTCCAGCTTTTCAACTTCCAGTTCCTGATCCCTGATTTGGTTTTCGAGGTCACTTCGGTCGATGGTAGCCACCCATTGTCCTGAGTCGACAACGGTACCGTCGGGGACGATGTCTTCGATGGTATAGCGGTGGATACGCGCATTGCGGAGTCCGTTGGCGTTGGGTCCCATGATGTTTTCGCTGCTGCGGGCTTCAAGCTCACCGGTGGTAGTGACTTCAATCACAAATTCACCCTGTTTGGCTTCGATGCTGATGGTTTTGTCGGTAACCACATTTTCAGCAGAAAAATACCAGATGAGAGCCGCGGCAGCCACCACCAATCCAACCAGTATAAGGGTATTTTTACGTTTCATCGGCTAATCATTAAGAATTGGTAAAAGTACACATTGCTTATGGGTTGTACAACGATTTTTTTAGGAGAATGTTGCATGAAAGAGGAGTGCACCATGATTTGTATGGTACGTGATGGGGTGTTATCATGCTACGATTGAAATGAAAAATGAAAAATTAACAGAATTAAGCTTTTGGTGAGATTCCAGCCAATGGTAAATTAGTTAGTTATGTAATCGCTATATGGGTGCCAGGAAGGGGTATGTTTTTACGGTGGATAGTTTACATGAGCCACGGGCTAAAGCCGCGTGGCAATGGATGGGCATCAGCACCGAAGGGGCAAAAGTAGGGTAGAAAATAATTAAAATTCCAATAAAAGCCACGGAGGGGCGAAATAAGATTAACGAAGTATTGAGAATCAGGTCACTCCTTGTTCATTTTTTCTTTTTCAACGACATGAATCCGGGATGAACTTTCAATGGCTTTCATAGCAATGTCTTTGACCGACTTTTCGGAGGTTTCTGCTTTTTGACCAAGGAGTTTCATCTGAGATTCGATTTCCTTTACTTTGTTTTCAAGGGTAGTGATCTGCAAATCCTTAAGTTGAATAAGTCCTTGGTTTTCTTTGGCCAGCAGTGTTTTCTCATAGTTAAATTCTGTTTTCAATCGTGTTTCCAGTTCGCTTTTGGCTGATTGTACAGCTTTTTCAAGTTCCTTGGGTAGGTTGTCAACTATCTTTCTTAACTCGATAACTTCTTTTTCCTTTTCAACAATGGATTTTTCACGTTCGGCAAACTCCTTTTCAAAATGGAGTTGCTTGTTCTTTAGCTCAGCCTCCAGATGCATTTTCTTCAATTCATAATCATCTGCTTCTTTTTTCCGCAGTTGTTGAGTGGTATAACGGTATTCATCCTCTTCTCTTTTTCTGTTTTTCTGGGAGGTGGCTTGTTCTTCTTTTAATTGTTCAGTAAGCTCCTTTTTTTCTTTTTCCCATTTTAATTTCGTTTCGGCCATCTCAAACTCAAACTTTTCTCTGGTCGCTTTCATACCCTGCTCAAACAGTTCTTTGTTTTCTTTTTGAGCCAAGAAGATTGCGGCGAGAGAGTCGGCATTGGCTGTAAGGCCATATAGATCCTGAAGTGATTTTTGTTCAATGGCAATGGCAGCCTGTATATCAGACAATTTTTTGTACTCACCGACGAGGTTTTCCTGGATTTTATCCAGCGATTCTACAAAGCGCCCTTTTAGTAATGTGATTTCACTTAGGATGCTATCCTCGGTATTTTTACGAGCGGCCTCAACAGTTTTTACCGCTTCTTTTCGCTGCTGCACTTCTTTGGGGTTGTCGGTTGACTTTTCCTCCAACTTCTTAAGTACGCTCTCATAAGCTTCAAGTATCTGAGCCTTGGTACTGCTATTGCTGACATTTTTGTTCATAACATATTATTTTTTGGTGAAGTTTTATCCCTTGTTGGAATGAAGTGTGTAAAAATAATACAATCGAGAGGATAATTGAAATGACTCTGGAAAAAAAATCATACAAAGGCATAAAAACTGAATCAGGAGCAGGATTTTACCATCGACTTACCTGAAACCATGTTGAAAAATGGTTGAATTAAATGGCATTTCACGTATCTGCCTTAGGTATGAAATACCTACCTACCGTAGGCAGGTGGACGAAACCAGAGGACTAAATCCTTTTCGGGTGAATTGTTTGACCGGGCCATGAGCTAAAGCCGCATGGCAAGGGATGGGGAGGGTTGACACCACTATCCCATGCATTCCTTTAGATTGAAAATTGTTGTGTTAATGACTCTTTTGTATTTCGAAAATTACAAAAAAAAAGAGGATTGTCATTCCGACTGAGCGGACGCCAGGAGCGAACGGAGGAATCTGATGTGACCTCATTCAAGGGAACATGAATTTATCTGAAAGTCAGATTCCTCCGCTACGTAACTCCTCCTGGCGGAGTCGTTACTTCGGTCGGAATGACAAAATAGAGGGAGTCGTTACTGCGGTCGGAATGACAAAAAGGACGGAGTCGTTACTGCGGAAGGAAGGACAACATCGGAGATGTA
>PCUL01000309.1:1124-1266 GCA_002771745.1 Bacteroidetes bacterium CG18_big_fil_WC_8_21_14_2_50_41_14 | reverse complement strand
GCACGTCAGGGTAGATTTGTTTTACGCCAATTTTTCAAAAAAAGACCAAGCGTTGGTGAATTTCTGGGGCACATTGCTGTTCCTCATTCCCTGGTGTGTGGCAGTCATTATCTATGCCTTTGGCTATGCGATGGGTTCTTTA
>PCUL01000309.1:214-1049 GCA_002771745.1 Bacteroidetes bacterium CG18_big_fil_WC_8_21_14_2_50_41_14 | reverse complement strand
ATGCTGTTATTGCTGTTCCAGGCCATTGCACTATTGATGGACAGCTTGTTCACATTGATAAAAAAAAGTGAGACCGAAAGCGAAATCCCCAATCAGCTATAATTCCGGAAAATGGGAGTAGAAACTCTGGCCATATTGCTTTTTGTTTGCGTATTCGTGCTCATACTTTACGGATACCCCGTCGCCTTCACGCTCAGTGGTCTGTCCATCATGTATGCTGTTTGCTTTCTGGACGCTACTTCTTTGGAGGCCTTGCCCTCCCGTTTCATGGGGGTGCTCACCAATTACAACCTCATAGCCGTTCCGCTCTTTATTTTCATGGGCATCATGCTTGAAAAATCGGGACTGGCAGAGAGCCTTCTCGAAATCATGGCCATGCTTTTTGGTAAGTTAAACGGAGGGCTGGCTATATCGGTGGTCATCGTGGGTGCTTTGCTGGCCGCATCTACCGGCATCGTGGGAGCGACGGTGGTCACAATGGGTTTCATCAGCTTGCCCACGATGCTCAAACGCGGATATCAGCCAGAACTCGCCACGGGTGTCATTGCCGCTTCCGGTACTTTAGGCCAAATCATCCCACCATCAGTGGTGCTCGTTTTATTGGGAAGCATCATGAACATCAACATCGGCGACCTTTTCGCCGGAGCGCTATTGCCGGGGTTATTGTTGGTGGTAGCGTACCTGATTTACATCGTTGTTTACACCACGGCGAGGCCCGAAGTGGCACCCAAAATTCCGGAGAAAGAATACCGTGAATTTCTGAACGATGGATTTTGGAAGAAAATCATCGGAGCTTTCGTACTGCCCATGACTTTGATATTAGCGGTGTTGGGTT
>PCUL01000309.1:0-147 GCA_002771745.1 Bacteroidetes bacterium CG18_big_fil_WC_8_21_14_2_50_41_14 | reverse complement strand
GACCGTGGGTATGGGGAAATTTAAATTGCCCATATTGAAAACCGTGATGCAGGAGACGACTCATCTGACCTGCATGGTATTCGTCATCCTTTTAGGAGCAACTACTTTTTCACTCGTATTCCGGGAGTTGGGCGGAGACACCTATTT
>PCUL01000088.1 GCA_002771745.1 Bacteroidetes bacterium CG18_big_fil_WC_8_21_14_2_50_41_14 | reverse complement strand
AAACTTCAAACAAAACACAACAGGGTTGTCAGAATTTAACCAGCATTTGTATTATTGATTCGCAAATTGTTGAATTTAAGGCATGCGAAACATTCGCGCGCCAGGGGGTCCTGTAAGCGTAAAATATCGTAATAAACCCCATTGCTAAAAATTGATGTTACACGACAGAATTACAAAAAGAAACTATCACGTTACATTTATTTTACACTTTATTTTTACATGCTGCTTATTTTAGCTTATTTTGTAACTTTGTAGGATCAAAAATGCTTTTAAAATGGATATTACAGACCCAATTAAACAGATTAAGAAAGAAAAAGGACTTTCTCCATCTGCAATATGATTGACACCGTTATCGCCAACAAACGCATAACAGAAGAGTTGAGCTATGCATTGAGTATCACCATTTAAAATTTTCAGCAAATGCAAACAAAAGATTTAATACAGGAAATTAAACGCCTACCACTTACCAAGCGGTTTTATGTGGTGGAAGAAACCATAAAATCCATTAAAAAGGAAGAGATGCAGCACCAAATGGAGCTGGCTGCCAATGAGCTTTATGAGGATTATGTAAACGACAAGGAACTAACCGCTTTCACTTCACTTGATTTTGAAAACTTCTATGAAACAAAGTGAAATTTGGCTTATTGACCTTGAACCTACAAAAGGGGCTGAAATACAGAAAAAAAGGCCTGCCATTATCGTAAATGATGACAGGCTGGTGAGATAGAAAACTCAAGGATACAGATGAACTTCAGTATTCCTGAATTCTTTCATAGAAGTTAGTAAGCTGTCAACTTTTTGATTCCAATATTGTTGCGAAATAGAATCATTTCCATGGTTCGTATCTCTATCATATAAATCTTGCATAATATCACATTCATTGATGTTTATTTGCATTAGTAAATTGATTCTGGGTAGATCCTTAATTTCACTACGTAATTTTCTTGCATAATATTCAGTGATATCAAAATGCCTTTGCTCATGATTGAGTACTTTTTCATTTTTGATATTATCAAATATCCATGATTTCTCGCAGTCAAACACTGCATAAATGTTAATAACAACATTACTATCAGTGTAATCTGCAATATCCTTCATAATTACAGATGTTGTAGCCACAGCACCTTCATTATGGTATATTAATGCTGGAAGTTGACCTTGGAAATCATCATAAGTGAGTTTCTCTGATTCTCTCCAAATAATTAATTTTGATTTGATTGATACTTGTATCGATATTAATACAAGCAATATAAATGTGTATTTTGACATTATCTTACCCCTCCCTCAGTGTAGATTCACTTGTCTGCCGGTTTACCTGCCACAGGCATGGAGGCATGAAACTACGCTGCTATATTTACAATGCATCTATCCCAATCATACCCACAAATTCTGAAAAACTTACCACCCCCCCGATTCTTTTTCTTCCATCCTACTCCCCCAACTCATCCGTTCTGGGCCGTCTGTGTTTGCGGGTTGATTTCTTCGCCTGTCCGTCTTTGGGACTTACATAGCTGCGGATGCGGCTTCGGTTTCCATCATGGCCCGATTGTTCCCACTCGCGTCTTCTTTCACTTTCGGGAGTGCTTTTTT
>PCUL01000458.1 GCA_002771745.1 Bacteroidetes bacterium CG18_big_fil_WC_8_21_14_2_50_41_14 | reverse complement strand
ACGAGGTGGCCAATAAAATAGAGGTGTATCAACTCGACAAGAGTCCGATCATGCCCGAGTTTACCATTCCTGAGACATTCTCCGATGCCAATGATTACCTGAGGCATATTTCCTACGAAGGTGCTCAATGGCGGTATGGGGAAATCAGTGCTGAGATAGCCGAACGCATTGAATTTGAGTTGGGAACAATTAAGTTCATGGGATTTCCCGATTATTTTCTTATAGTGTGGGATTTCCTTAAAGCCGCCCGGGAGATGGGTGTGTCCGTGGGACCGGGACGGGGCAGTGCGGCAGGCTCTGTGGTGTCGTATTGTTTGCGGATTACCGACATTGAACCCCTAAAATATAATTTGCTTTTTGAGCGGTTTCTAAATCCGGATCGCATTTCCATGCCGGATATCGACATCGATTTTGATGATGATGGTCGTGATAAAGTGCTGCATTGGGTGCGGGAGAAGTATGGCTCAAAGCGCGTTGCCCACTTGATTACTTTCGGGACCATGGCAGCAAAAATGGCCATTCGTGACGTGGCCAGGGTGCAAAAACTTCCGCTCTCCGAAGCAGACAGGTTATCAAAATTAATTCCCGAAGTTCCCGGAATTACGTTGGCTGAAGCCTTGAAACAGGTTCCTGAATTGAAATTTGAACTCGACAAAGGCAAACCCGAAGTGTCTTCGGTTATCCTGAATGCAATTAAACTTGAAGGCTCGGTAAGGAATACCGGTACACATGCCTGTGGCATTATCATCGGGCGCGAAGATCTCGACCATTATATTCCTGTAACCACGGTAAAGGACTCTGTGCTTGAATACGCTTCACAGTATGATGGTAAATTTATCGAGCCGGTGGGCTTACTGAAGATGGACTTCCTTGGATTGAAAACCCTTTCCATCATTAAAGACACGCTTAAGAACATTAAAAAATCAAAAGGGATTGATTTAGATATAGATACCATCTCGTTTGAGGACGAGAAAACATATAAATTATTTAGCAGGGGCGATACGGTGGCTTTGTTTCAGTTTGAGTCGGACGGCATGCGAAAGCACCTGAAGAACCTGAAACCTTCCCGGTTTGAAGACCTGATCGCCATGGTGGCTTTGTACCGCCCGGGCCCCATGGAGTATATCCCGAATTTCATCGATCGAAAAAACGGACGTGAAAAAATAGAATACGATGTACCCGAAATGGCTGAATACCTCGAAGAAACCTACGGTATCACGGTTTATCAGGAGCAGGTGATGTTGCTTTCGCGAAAACTTGGGGGCTTCACGCGTGGAGAATCAGATAGTCTGCGCAAGGCTATGGGAAAAAAGAAAATTGATGAAATGGAGAAGCTTAAAGCGCTTTTCCTTGAAGGATGTAAAGCCAATAACCTGCCTCTAGAGAAAGTTGAAAAAGTCTGGAAAGATTGGGAAGCCTTTGCCAAATATGCCTTCAATAAATCACATGCCACCTGTTATGCTTATCTGGCTTACCAAACGGCCTTTCTGAAAGCCAATTACCGGGCCGA
>PCUL01000065.1 GCA_002771745.1 Bacteroidetes bacterium CG18_big_fil_WC_8_21_14_2_50_41_14 | reverse complement strand
ACGGTTAAGGATGCTTTCGGGTGAGTTATTTCAGATGCTTAACCAGGGACAACTGTTTGAAATGAGCCAGAAGGAGAAAGCCGGATGGAAGACGAAACTGGCCAAAATCATCGCAGAAAATAGCAAACTCGAAGCTGAAATTGAAGAAATTAAAAACAACAAGATTTTTGAAAATGCCTTTGAATGGCGTTTTGAATTCCCCGAAGTGCTGGACAACAATGGCGATTTTGTGGGCTTTGATGTGGTGATTGGGAATCCGCCGTATGGAGTTTCTATCAAAGGATTTGAGAGGAATCATCTTGTTGCAAATGTAAGTAAGGTTCCAGATTATGAAATTTACTATTGGTTTATTGATAGAGGATTACAAGTATTAAAAGATAAAGGAATCTCATCCCTCATAATTCCAAATTCCATTTTATTTAATGTATTTGCGCAAGAGTATCGATTAAAATTATTTGATAATTGGGGTATTAATGAAATATTAGACTGTACTGAAATAAACATATTTGAAGATGCCACCGTTAGAAATGTGATATTTCAATTTACTAAAAATCGAATACTAAACGAATTGTCTTATAGACCAACGATTGAAGTATCTTCTTTCGAGGAATTAGAATCTAGGCATTTAATTACTATTAACAAAGACATTGTTGAAATCAACAATCAAAATTGGGGTCTTATTTTCAAACTATCACCAATAATTCTTGATATTGTAAAAAAAATTAAAAAAAATACGATTCCACTATTTGAGCAATTTCCAGAAACTAGCCAAGGATTGATTGCTTATGACAAGTACAAAGGCCAAAGCAAAGAATTAATTAAAAATAGATCTTACCATCATTTTGAAAATCAAAATGGAAAATTTAATAAATGGCTTTATGGAGAAGATGTAATAAGATATCGTATACAATGGAATGGTAAAGAGTACATTGATTATTGTCAAGGAATTGCTAATCCTCGTGAACCTAAGTATTTCATAGGAAAGCGTCTCCTAATTCGGGAGATAACAAATCCGCGAATTTTTGCGTCCATAACTGATCTTGAATTATATAATGATCCATCCATAGTAATCGTTAAAGAAAACCTGAATTCTTTTTCAATAGAAAGTTTATTAGCAATTATTAATTCCAAACTCGCAACATTCTACCATTTCAATTCTTCACCGAAAGCCACAAAAGGGTCTTTTCCAAAAATTTTAGTGTACGATGTAAATAATTTCCCCTTATCTCCAAAACTCACAAAAGAAGTTGATGAGATTTTAAAACCAATTGTCTTGGAGATTATCGAAAAAAGTAAAACAGATCCAAAAAAGGATACTTCTTCCCTCGAATCCCAAATCGACCAACTGGTTTACCAGCTTTACGAACTTACCCCCGAGGAGATTGCTATTATTGAGGAATCGGTAAAATAGCACCATAACCCTTATTTCAAAAAAAAGGCTGTCATTTCGATTTCCGATGGCTATCGGAATGCGCTGAGAAATCCCTCAGGGAATTACCCTTTTCCGAGGAGATTTCTCATCCGCGAAAAAGCGGATTTCGAAATGACAATCAGGTGTCTTGAGGATTTGGCTTTGCCGAACTCAAGTTTGTCTCCATCCTCGAATCTCAAATCGACCAA
>PCUL01000452.1:13576-17356 GCA_002771745.1 Bacteroidetes bacterium CG18_big_fil_WC_8_21_14_2_50_41_14 | reverse complement strand
TACTTTATATAACATACTAATGGCAATTAGGGTTTTCCAATGTTGGTTCGCGCGTAATAATGAATCGACTTGAGAAAATGAATTGGTTTGCCCATATCACAAACCAGATCATGGCGCTGATATTGGCCTATTTTAAAGGTATTTCCGGTAGATGATTCGTTGTTTTCTAAAAAATCCAGACAAACCAATCCACGCGAAATCACCAGTGATAACGTTCGTAGGAATTTCAATTTATGGCTACGTGCATAAGGTGTTTTGTGAACCAAATCAAACACTTCATGCATCAATGACATATAGGTTTGTCTGAGCTCGCCAATAGTACTCGTGGTAGTAGCCAGGGTATTCACTCCGCTTTTGTAGTCTTTGTAAACATCGAAAATGTCGTTTTCAAGCTGTCCAATACCACCCAATATTTTTAACATTTGTATTTCTTCGTCAGACATATTTTCCGAAAAGGTACTGCGGTAAAACAACAATGAACTACCTCCTTTTTGAATGGTAATATTCTTGATTTCAAGGGGATCAAGTTCTGATAAGAGTTGCTTTTTACTCATGAGTTGAGCCTCAAAAACATCGAAAGCATATTGTTTAACCAAGCCGGAATCTGTAGCATGCAGCAAAGCCTTCTTGTAAAATTCCAGAAAAATGGTTTCGTTGTTTGTATTTCCTGTTACTGCAAAAGGGTTGTCGATCAAAGTTCTGATATACTCAGCCAGGAGATGCCTTTTATCGAAAAAGTCATCAAACAATCCGGTACAGGCTCCAAGGTATGTAATTGAATATCTTTCGTCTGATGACATGCTTCGTCCTCTTAACAGGCAATACGATTCGCCCAGAATGGCGGGAACGGCTACACCATAATAACCCTTCATCTTTTTGTAATCGTGCTCATCTAAACTATTGTCATCGCTCTTTCTGCTTTCTGCAATATCTATAGCTAAGGTTTTACCGACAAAGCGTCTCTGTTTTCTTATGTTAAAGAATAACGACAGGAGTATTCCTGTAAGATGAATTAGATTGGTGAAGTAGTTTCTCATGATTAAAATGCAGGGTACAATCAAAAATTAAAAATACATCAAAATCCGGTATAACTGGCTTTTAAAAGTAAAATGGATTTTTATAATATTTTGTTTCAAATCGGTAACCTGTGCAACCTATTGATAGTTTAAGGTGGTCTACATTTTCATGAACCGTGATTAATCAATTTAATTATTTTATTATGAATAAACTTTATCCTTTTTTCTTGCTTATGGCGATGTCTGTTGGTGTGATGGCACAGACATTCATCACCGAAAATTTTAACAGTGGAACGATGCCCCCATCGGGCTGGACCATTGATAATTTAAACGCTCAGTGGAGCAACAGTGCTACGGCAACTGCCTCGGGCACAGCACCAGAAGCAAAATTTACATGGAAGCAAACAACAGCTATTTCGAGATTGGTTTCCCCTTCGATGGATCTGACCGGTTACGAATCAGTGGTATTGCGTTTTAAACATTATCTTGATAATTACGGAGGCGGGCAATATTCAATAGGAGCTGCTACGCGATCGGGAGGTGGTGCCTGGAATATTGTTTGGGAAGTGGCTCCAAACAGCTCCATAGGACCGGAAGACTTGTTGATTACAGTTGAGAATGGCGATGTTGGTCAGGGTGATTTCCAATTCTGTTTATTCTTGGACGGAAACCTGTATAACATGAATTACTGGTACCTTGATGATATTTCATTGTATATACCTGCAAACCTGGATGGTGAATTGCAGGCCATCACCACCTATCCATTTGTAAATGGACCGACCCCCGTGACGGGTGTGGTATTTAATAATGGTTTATCTCCTATCTCTTCTTTGGAAATACAATGGCAGGCCAATGGGGGCGAACTTTTCACATCCAGCCTTTCGGGCCTGAACGTCAACATGGGCGACACCTACAACTTTACTTGTAACGATTATTTTAACTACCCCATCGACTCTTACGATCTGCAAGTCTGGATTTCAAAAGTAAACGGGAATGCGGATGACAATCCTGATAACAACAGCCTGATTAAGGAAATAAGTGTGGTAAGCCATATTGTTGACAGAAAGCCACTCTTCGAGGAGTTTACCAGTTCCACCTGTAGTCCATGCGCTTCGTTCAATTCAGGTTTTGTTCCATGGTGTAATACCCATATTGATGACATAACTCTCGTGAAATATCAAATGAACTGGCCCGGTTCAGGCGATCCATATTATACCGAAGAGGGTGGTGTAAGAAGAGATTATTATGGCGTTACCTGGGTGCCCTGGTTGGTTGGTAACGGTTCGTTTGTCAATACAGACATGGGTGCCGTTAACAACTTTTATAATGGTGCGATGGAAACACCCGGCTTTGCCAGTTTCGTAGCAACACGCAGTACTGTTACCAAAGGAACCACGATGGACATCGAAGTAACCATTTTGCCTTATGCCAACTTTAATAATTTCAAGTTGATGGTGGTAGTATTCGAAAACTTAACCACCCAAAATGTGGCTACCAATGGTGAAACTGAATTTGAACATGTCATGATGAAGATGGTGCCTGATGCGAATGGAACCGACATCAATATGTCGGACAGACAACCGCTGACCATCACTCAAAGTGTTGATCTGGCAGGAACAAACGTGGAAGAATGGGATGATCTGGGTGTTGCTGTCATAATTCAGGACCTGGCCAGCAAAGAAGTTTTTCAATCAGGTTATGCTGTTGAAAACGGTGTTTTTGCAAATGATGCTTCGTTGTCAGAGCTTAACATGGATGGCGTTCTCATTCCCGGCTTTACTTCGGATGAACTGGAGTACAATATTGAATTACCAGATGGAACTACTGAGGTTCCTTTAATTACAGGTGTTCCAACCGATCCAAACGCAACGGTCATTGTTGTTCCTGCCACCGAACTGCCAGGATCAACCATCGTGGATGTATTTGCTGAAGATTTGAAAACACATCTGACCTATACCGTCAATTTTACCGTGATAGAAGGTTTGGAAGATCAACATGCCGACAAGATCAGTATCTATCCAAATCCCACTTCAGGCATTGTGAACCTGGCGGGCGCAACCAATGCCCATGTAACGGTATATAATACCACGGGTATGATCGTAGCCGATTACCCGGGTTTGGTTGGCCAATCCATCGACTTATCAGCACAACCCAATGGAATTTACTTTTTAAAAGTAAGTACTGAAGGGTTTGTGACCACCAAAAGAATCTCATTAGCACGCTAGATTTGAATAAAATTTGATAAAAAAAACCGGACTGAATTAGTCCGGTTTTTTTATTTCTTGTATTTGTCATTCAAGCCGATATGCTCTTTGATCATCTGACAGATTTTCCCGAGTCGCTTTTGCCGGGTTTCATCTCTTTTTGCCTCATGAAGGTATTCGGCAAACTCTCGTTGTTTTGCCATGGTAAATGACTCAAAAGCCTGTCTTAAATCATCATCGATTTTCAAACATGCCGCCAGCTCATCAGGGATAGTAAATTCCTTGCTTTTTTCAGACTTGATTTCCAGGCCTTTCTCTTGGTTTGAAATGGATTCAGCAAGGTACTCCCTGATGATTCCTGCGTTTTTTTGAATTTCTTTCAATGAAGTAAATCGCCATTGCCGAAGGGCTTTGGTTACTCCTTCCTGCGCATTAATCAATTTGTTATGTTCATCCTTTAACAAAACGCCCTGCATAAACCACAATCCAACATAGGACTTAAAAGCTGAGATGCCCAACACATTTTTATCCTCAAAAGTGTAGTGGGGTCTTCCCCATTT
>PCUL01000452.1:6172-13551 GCA_002771745.1 Bacteroidetes bacterium CG18_big_fil_WC_8_21_14_2_50_41_14 | reverse complement strand
ATGATGTATTCATCGACAGATGGGTTATGTTTCATTTAGGTTCAATTTTAGGGTAAGTTTATTTACTCATTTACTTCTTCTTAGATCATGTTTTATTCATTTTGGCACCATGACAATATTAAAATGTCTTCACCTCGTTTTACCATTTTCTATTTTATATACTCGGGAAGTGAATCTACATTTCTAATCATTCTGGCTATAAAGGGTTGCAACGCTTCGTTAGGACTTAGTTTGTGTTTCAACCTATTGTTTTGCACATACCTTAGTGTGTTGGTTAATTGTCGCTTAGAGGTGATTTTATTTCGTCCGAACTTCTGTGTCCACAGGTGGGTTTGTGTAACGCCTCGGGTAGTTTCCTCAGGAGATTTCGAGGAGGGCTGTCCGGAGGGGAGAGCCGACAAGGGAGAATGCTCCCTTGTTGTAGGCTCCGTCCGCCCCATAGCGATGTTGCATGCCCTTGCACTCATGCTTTTTAGTTTCTGGATTATTTTAGGGAGTTGTTCTTCTGTACATAACAGTACCATGTGCAAATGATCGCCACAGATATTGTAGGCCAGGATAGATAGATCATCTTTCTTTGCGATCTCTGCAATTGTCTCAGTAATTACCTGTTCTTCTTTTTCGGACAACCAGACAGGTTCTCCTAATTTTACATGGTTATCGAACATGCGGTCTGAATACCTGGAATTGTGGGTGGCACAAGTGATATGCCATGCCTTTATTTTATTATTACTCAGGAGATTCATTTTGGAGTTATATTTATGATAATCAGATCATAATGAATTTTATTCTATTCTATCTTTTCTAATCAGTTCCATTAACCTACTAAAATAAGATTCAAATGTTTCATCATCATTCATCGGATAATCTTCTATGGCAAATGCAACTTGATTTAATAATCCGGTATAAATTGTAAAATTTTTCTGCAACAATGCTTCATCCCCGGTTTCCCAATATTGACCTTCATCGTGTACTTCAAAATCCCGGAAATACTTTTTATCCAAGTACCGAAAGAGGTGTATGATCAGTTGATGTATTCCAATTCCGGCAAACTGGGTTTTAACCGAAAGCATATATAAATACTTCTGTTCGTCGGAATCCATCGACTTCCCATAAAAAATTAAATTCGGAAAGCTGGTCATCCTCAGGTTTGAGAGAAAGGCCAGGAAAACAGTTTCACAATTGGGCGGAGTAAAACTGATACCATACAGCGATATTTCATCTGAATCTGTAACAATTTTGTCGTCAAGATATTGATCGTTATAAACACGGTATTCCCACCTAAAGCTCTCACATACATCTTTTACTTCAACAATCATATCATAAAGACAAGCCTTGTCGCGTAAATAACCGCTGTAATGAATACTTAACCCCATTAATTACTAAGTTTTTTTTTTGGTAATTACATTTCAATTAACTTCAGGTCAGCCTTTTTCGCCATACTCACCATTAACGGACGGATTACATGGATCGAACCAGGTGGTTGATGTTTTTTGGTTATCCGGTACTGTAGTGTGAACGATGATTCTACAAGTCTGACCTTTTTATTTGCTAAGATATAGAAAATAGCCGTAAAAGGAATATTCTTACCGGACGAATTAAACCACCTGCTTGTTTTGCTATTTTTCTACATTAATGTTCATTGTAGGCTAACCTCCACCTGTGCTTCCCGCTGGTTGGCTTTTAAATTTGGATAAACGTAATAGGTGCCTGGCTTTAACCTGATCCCGATGGGTTCCTTCATGTCTTTAAATTTGTAAATGGTCTCGCTATCCTTTTGTATCCAGAATCCATCATTATTCCCCGTCACCTTGTCTATTTGCATGGTTTTGGTAATTTTTACAGGGATGCACTTCAGTTCTACTTTGTCAGAATCTGATATCCTAATCTGCTCCCCAACCAATTTGGTTACCTGTGAATATCCAGATAAAGTTAATACCAGCAGGCTTATCATTAGAATGTTATATTTTAAAACCAGGTTTATCATATTACTTTTCTGGCAAGATCCAATAGTTCATATTCCGGGTAAAAATACACATCCGGGCTTGAAGATCAAACCCGGATGAATATGCGTTGCCATCAATCGAACAGTTGTATCAGGCAACTGATTATACGAAATTTCGTTACATCAAAAATGCAGGGTGAGGCCGGCCATAAAATTGAATTTTGCCTGTGGAAAATAGCCGTTCATTTCCTCCGGACGATCACCGCCCGCATAATATGTATAAACCCAGGCGTTGCTGCTGTATTCTTCACTAAAAATGTTATTCAAACTGACCATAAAATCAAGCTGTTTCACCCATTTTGGCTTCACCGAATAGTTAATCAGGAGGTTGTTTACAAAATAAGGATCAAGGCTGCGGCTTTTTGTTTGGGTATTGTCGATGTACTGACGACCTACATAATTGGATATGAGACTGATTTTAAGATCTTTCACTGGCAAAACTGACAGATTGCTTCCGGCAACAACAGAGGGTGAAAACGAACTATTGGTTGTTCCCATTGAATCGATTACCTGTTCGGGCCAGGCATACCAGTCATCGGTGTAACTGATAAAATCGAGTATCTTATTTTGGCTGTAAGCTCCATGAAGATTCCATTCCATCATTTTTAAAAACTTAACTCCGGCAACTAATTCTATACCTGCACGATAGCTTTTAGCAACATTGGTTTTTATGGCTTCGCCCACGTTGTTGATTTGTCCGGTGAGTACCAACTGATCTTTGTAATCCATGTAGTAAAGGTTGGTTTCAATCTTGATATTCTTTCCTCCAACACGATATCCCACTTCAAGATCAGTCAATCTTTCAGGCAATACTTTTTGGTTGGCATCTGAATCCCTGTATACCGACCTGCCTGGTTCCCTGTTGGCTATGGCAACTGAAAAATAAAGACTCTGGTTACCGCTAAGAGCATAAACAACACCTGCTTTAGGATTAAAGAAATTAAAATGGTGCGATTGAGTCAAATCCCTGAAATCATCATGCAATCCACTCATATCATACTGTATACTGCGAAATTGCAAATCACCATACAAGGTAATTCTTTCATTCAAATCGTAGGTTGCTTTGGTAAATACATTGATTTCAGTTTTACTTCCTGTATTGAAATACCAGTTGCGGTCGTATTCGCCTATGCGGGCCACTTGTGCCCAGATGACTTTTCCAAAATGATCGCCTTCGTAGTTGCTCCAGCCTGCCCCCGCATTGAGGTTAAATCTCCCCAAATGTGCATTCAAAGAAAGGTTTGCCCCATAATACTTATTATCGAGCCACTTTTGCTGTATTAAATTGGTGCTGCTAATTGTATCCGATCCAATGATGGTATCACTCAGTCCATATTCTGAAAAAGACCTGTTGTTTTTATAACTTTCATAATAGCCTTTTCCTGTGGTAAGAAAAGCAGCAGAAACCAGATTGACATGTTCATTAAATTCATGTGCATAATGCAACTGAAAGTAATTTTGATTGTAATGATCAATCTGATTGTTGTAATAGCCTACGAATCTGCCATCCTGTGCCTCAATTTCCCCGGAGGGATTATAGGTGCGATTTTTGACCAGGCTATCCTTGGGAACTCCGTCCCAGGCCTGATCCGTTTCTTCCTGTCCCAGCATCACCACTGCCTTAAAAACATCCCGCTTTCCATAATATCCGGTTGAAAAATATCCCGAATACAATGTTGATGAAGCACGATCGATATAACCATCGGAGGTGATGCTTGAAATTCTTCCGTCCATGGTCCAGCGACTGTTAATCAGTCCGGTACCAAAACCCACTGAATTTTTAAAGGTGTTGAACGATCCGGCAGCACTGCTGATTTCGGCATACGGTTCGGAATGAAAAGTCTCCGTTGTAATGTTGATACTTGCTCCAAATGAGGCAGCCCCATTGGTGGAAGTCCCCACGCCACGCTGCACCTGGATGTCGCTGATTGATGCAGCCAGATCGGGCAGATCGACAAAGTAAACATTTTGCGATTCACCATCGTTCACAGGCACGCCATTCAGTGTTACATTGATACCTGAAAGGTCGGTTCCCCGAATGCGAATACCCGTATAACCAACTCCTGCACCGGCATCGGATGACACGACTGTGGAAGGTATTCCGGTAAAAAAATAGGGCAAATCCTTACCCGTGTTTTGCGAGCTGATTTCTGCCTTTCCGATGGTTGAATAGGTTGTAGGCGAATTTTCGGTTGCCCTGATGGCGGAGATGATCACCTCTTCACTCATAAATGAAATGGCCTTTAACATGAGGTTTATCTTCATGTCTTGATCAACATTTACTTGTTTTACCATCGTTTCAAATCCTAAATAAGTTACCCGGATTGATAGGTCTCCTGGTTTAATGCTTAAAAATGAATAGGAGCCGTTTGCATCAGAAACGGTGTGGAGATAGGTTCCATTAACAGAAACATGCGCCCCGGGCAGTGGTTTCCCGTTTTCCTGATTAAAGATTTTGCCCGAGATGGTGAACTGGGCCATAACGCCTCCTGCTATCAAAAAGAGAAGGCAACTAAGTAATAATTTTTTTTTCATCATGCTAATGATTTAACTGATTAATAATTAAATCAATAGTGGATTCCTGATGGGATGTAACTACTCTTTTCCCTAACCGGCATTACCCGGATCAGGTTCAGAGGGTATGATCTCAGCCCGAATTTAATCCGCCTTTGGCGGATAGGCACCCCTATTGGTATTGGTGGCAAAGATATGGTTTTTTCGTTCAGTTTGGAATAGAAAAACAGCTTTGAACCCAAAAAAACAATCCTGTCAAAAAAAAAAAAAACTGGTACCAAACCAAAGAAAAACCCTGTTATTTCGACGACGAAGGAGGAGAAATCCCCAAGGAAGGAGATACTTTAATTCCCGGGGGATTTCTCCCTGCGGTCGAAATGACAGACAAGTGCTCGAGAGCATTCCTGCCTACGGTAGGTAGGTCTCCAAAATCCGTATAACCAATGATTTTACTCAGGCCGGATTGAACTATCTTTGCATTTTGTTCTACCAACCTGAATCCGTTTATAAGTAATAACTCACATGAAAAAAACTGATTTCTTAATGACTAAAATCATTGCCACACTTGGCCCTGCCTCTAATTCTGTTGAAATAATTACACAACTCATTCAGGCAGGAGCAAGGGTTTTCAGGATTAACTTTTCACATGGAAAATTCAGCGAATACGATCAATTGATAGAAAATATCAGGGAATCCGAGCGGGCAACGAATGAATTTGTGGCCATCCTGGGAGATATTAGTGGGCCAAAAATCAGGGTTGGGAAAATAATGGAGGGAGGCATCTTTTTAAAGCAGGGATCAGAAATTATCTTTAGTAAAAAGGAAGTCCCAAACGGTGAATTCTTTGAAAAACCCCTTTTTTCAACCACCTATCCGGCTTTTATCGATGAGGTAAATCCGGGAGAACGTATTTTGCTGGATGATGGAAACATCGAGCTGACTTGCCTGCGCAGGGAAGGTGCCGGCGAAGAGGCTACTCTGGTCTGCCGGGTGGTGGAAGGAAATAGGCTCACTTCTTCAAAAGGCATCAACCTGCCCGACACACTGCTTTCGCTTCCTTCTCTAACGGATAAAGACTTTCGCTGTGTGGAATATGCTGTTAAAAAAAGCCTGGATTTCCTCGCGCTTAGTTTCGTGCGTTCACGAAAAGATATTCTCGTCCTAAAGGATAAGTTAACAGAACTCGGTGCCCGTCCACATGGGCTTGGAATCACGGGCCACGACTTTGGCTTTTCAACAGGATATGAAGACACGCCCTATATCCCCATCATCAGCAAAATAGAAAAACCACAAGCCATACAAAATCTGGAAGAAATTATTGAAGAATCGGATGGTGTAATGGTAGCACGTGGCGACCTGGGTGTGGAAATGGATCTGGCAGAAGTAGCCATTCTTCAAAAACAAATCGTGCACCAGTGCCGCAAAGAGGGCAAACCAGTAATCGTAGCCACCCAGATGCTTCAAAGCATGATTCTACAACCTACACCAACAAGAGCCGAAGTTTCAGATGTGGCCAATGCCATACTTGATGGTGTGGATGCCATCATGCTATCAGGCGAAACTGCTATTGGGAAATTCCCTGTAGCTGCTGTAAAAATGATGGCACGAATAGGTGTTAAAACCCATGGCTTTATCCAGAAATTTGGTCATGTCATGCCCCATTTTGTAAAAAAAGAAGGCGTCCTGAGCAGGAAATCGGCCATGTCGCATGGCGTGGCAGATATGGGTCGGGACATTGATGCCAGATATATCATCACCTGGATTCACTCGGGTGGCAGTACCATGATGATCTCGCAACAACGGATGGAAGTCCCCATCATAGCTTTTGGTGAACGTGTTTCACGACTTAGGCAAATGGCCCTGCTATATGGTGTTATCCCCAGGTATTTGATTCAGCCAATTTCAGGAAGCCGGTTTATTGCGGATTTGAATATTTTTTTACTACAAGAAAACCTCATTGAAATTGGCGATCCCATTGTAATCGTGGCCAGCGACCCCATCACCAAACGTGGGCTTACCAACAGGATTGTGATTCACTATGTTGGCGAAAGTATGGAATAATTATGAGCTTTGCCACCTGATTTCACCCCTACCAAGGGAAGTTGTTTCCTGTAAAAAAACTATTTTTGCAAAAAACCAACATGGACTTAAAACTGACTTCCGCTTTTCAACCAACGGGCGATCAACCTGACGCCATTAACCAATTGACTGAAGGTCTTATCCGTGGCGACAAGGCTCAAACGTTGTTGGGCGTCACTGGTTCAGGAAAAACGTTTACCATCGCCAATGTGCTGGCAAATGTAAACCGTCCGGCGTTGGTGCTGAGCCACAACAAAACGCTGGCTGCCCAGCTCTACGGTGAATTTAAACAGTTTTTCCCGGACAACGCGGTAGAATATTTTGTTTCATACTACGATTATTATCAGCCCGAAGCTTATCTCCCCACCACCAATACCTATATTGAAAAGGATCTGAGTATTAATGATGAGATTGAGAAACTTCGATTGAGCACCACTTCTTCGCTTCTTTCAGGACGCAGGGACGTGATCGTGGTTTCCTCCGTCAGTTGTATCTACGGTATTGGTAACCCGGATGATTTTACAAGCAACGTGATCACCATTAACA
The DNA here is from genome assembly GCA_002771745.1 of Bacteroidetes bacterium CG18_big_fil_WC_8_21_14_2_50_41_14. Classification (GTDB taxonomy): domain Bacteria; phylum Bacteroidota; class Bacteroidia; order Bacteroidales; family F082; genus UBA6244. Next base: position 6,407 of record PCUL01000452.1, on the reverse strand, counting down.
AAGGCATGCTGTTGAGTAGGAATAAATTTCTGCGCGATCTGGTTACGGCCTTGTATTCAAGGAACAATATTGAATTAAAACGGGGGAACTTCCGTGTGTTGGGCGATACAGTGGACATTTATCCTGCATACATGGATTATGCGTTCAGGATATTGTTTTGGGGCGATATGGTAGATGCCATCGAAAGTATCGATCCCGTTTCCGGGAAAAGTGTGAGTACGATGGACACGGTTAC
>PCUL01000452.1:0-6160 GCA_002771745.1 Bacteroidetes bacterium CG18_big_fil_WC_8_21_14_2_50_41_14 | reverse complement strand
TATCCCGCCAATATTTTCGTTACCTCTCCCGACAAGCTGAAATCGGCAATTGAAGAAATCAAACTCGACATGATTAAACAGGTTGAGTACTTTCGTGAAATCGGCAAACACCTGGAAGCCAAACGGCTGGAAGACCGTGTAATTTATGATATGGAGATGATGCGTGAATTGGGTTATTGTTCAGGTATCGAAAACTACTCCCGCTACTTTGATGGCCGCGATACCGGTTCCAGGCCATTTTGCCTGCTGGATTATTTTCCTGACGACTACGTCACCATTATTGACGAAAGCCATGTGACTGTTTCTCAGGTAAAAGCCATGTATGGAGGCGATCGTTCACGCAAAGAGAACCTGGTTGAATATGGGTTCCGCCTGCCATCAGCCATGGACAACCGTCCGTTGAAATTTGAGGAATTTGAAGGATTGACACGACAGGCCATCTTTGTGAGTGCCACACCTGCCGACTATGAAATTGAACTTTCTGAAGGTGTCATTGTGGAACAAGTGATCCGACCTACGGGTTTACTCGATCCACCCATCGAGGTAAGGCCAAGCCTGAACCAAATTGATGACCTGCTGGATGAAATTGAAAAAACAGTAGCGCAGAATTACCGTGTTTTGGTTACCACGCTCACCAAACGCATGGCCGAAGAGCTGACCAAATACCTGATGAACCTGAACATCAAAGCACGTTATATCCATTCGGATGTAGACACGCTCGACCGGGTGGAGATTCTCAGGGAACTCAGGTTAGGAACATTTAGTGTATTGGTGGGGGTTAACCTCCTGCGTGAAGGGCTCGACTTGCCCGAAGTAGCTCTGGTTGCTATTTTGGATGCTGATAAAGAAGGTTTTCTACGTTCGGCACGATCGCTTACCCAAACCTCGGGCCGGGCGGCGCGCAACCTCGACAGCAAGGTAATCATGTACGCCGATAAAATAACCCGCTCGATGGCGCAGACCATCGAAGAAACCGATAGAAGAAGGGAAAAACAACTGGCATACAACGAAAAAAACGGTATCACGCCGACCGCCATTATCAAATCCGTGGAATCGATCATGGGGCAAACAAATCTTGCCAACAACAAAAGGGAAGCTGCGTATGTTGGAGGATCCAGGGCTACATTGGCCGCCGATCCTGTGGTTCAGTATATGAGCCGAAAAGAGGTTGAAATGGCTATCGACAAGAACAAAAAAGACATGCAATTTGCCGTGAAAGAATTGGATTTTATTGAGGCCGCCCGTTTGCGGGACGAAAACCGGGAACTCGAAAAGTTGATTAATGACAAAAACAATTAATGAAACACACCCTGATACCTACCAACCGCAAAGCCCTTATTATCAATATTGACACCAACATGTATGGTACTTTTGCAGAGATTGGCGGAGGTCAGGAGGTAGCCCGTCATTTTTTTATGGCTGGCGGCGCATCTCAAACCGTGGCTAAATCAATCTCTGCCTACGACAAGCGATTTAGCGATGTTTCATACAACAAAAACAAAACCGGCAGGCACGTGTCGGAAGAGCGATTGAATAAAATGCTGGACATTGAATACAAACAATTGACCACCGTTCTTTCGGATAAGAGTGAAGATTTTAGCTTTTTTACCCTGGCCGATACGGTCGAAACACTTAATTATGCCAAGTCCAATTACAGTCATGGCTGGATGGGCATCAAATTTCAGTTAAAACCAAATACGGCCTCTAATACCGTTATCGTCCACATGATATTATTGGAAAATGATGCCGTGTTGCAGCAACAAACCATAGGCACCATTGGTGTTAATTTATTGTACGCGTGTAAGTTCTATTATGATTCACCAAACGACTTCTTACAATCGCTAACAGACAACCTCACCATGGACCGTTTTCGAATTACCATGATGCGCATGAGCGGTCCTGACCTGGATTACGTGGACAACAGGTTGCTGGCCGTGCAACTGGTTAAAAATAAAATGACCCATGCCATTATGTTTGACAAACAGGGCAATGTCCAGCAGCCATCGGAACTGTTGTATAAAAAGAATGTGCTTGCTTTGCGCGGGAGTTTTCGCCCAATTACTTACATCGCCAGCGATATCCTAAGCAAAAGCATGGAGCTGTTTGCCCGCGATGAAGACTATGAACCTGATAACACTTTATCGTTTTGCGAACTTACTTTAAACGATCTCACCATGCAAGGTGATTTTGATGAACAGGATTTTCTGGAACGGGTCGACATGCTTAACGCAATCGGTCAGCATGTGATGGTATCTGACATCAGAGAGTTTTACAAGCTGGTGGAATTTTTCTCTCAGTTTAATATCCGCAACCTGCGCATCGCGATGGGTGTTCCAACCCTGGAAAAGGTCATCGATAAAAAATATTACACCGAGCTGAAAGCAGGAATTCTGGAAGCCATGGCCAAGCTCTTTCCTGAAAACATGAAACTTTATATCTATCCTACCATTAAAAAAGTCCGGGGGCAACAAATGCTTCTCACCGCTAAAGATGTAAAGATGGATGAGGATGTTCAGTTGCTTTTCGAATATTTAAAAATGAAGCGATCGGTGCTTGATCTGGAAACCTCCATGTCCGATCAACTCCATATCCGCTCGCATGAAGTGCTTAACATGATTCAAAACGGGAAACCTGATTGGGAAAAATACGTTCCCATGAAGGTTGCAAAGTCCATTAAAGAAAAGGGACTTTTTGCAAAAGGGATGAAATCCGTGCGAAGTGCTAAAACCCTTTAAAAATACGGGCCTGAGAAATGCCCGGGGCTTGTAAATCCAAATCGAGGAAATAGCCAAAAGGAGTTTGACTGGTGGTATAATCTGCCTTCTCAAGCCTGACCTCCACCCTGTCAAAGATTTCTTTTGTGAAGTGCGCATCGGCTTTTGATTCTGCCAGATGAGCAAATGAATGTAACACAATCTTCTGGGTGTCATTCTTCTTGGCGGCCCATTTCAGGTTCTTCAACAACTTATCCTCCACTCCTTTCGGATCCGCTTCATCCTGTTTTTCCGCGTGAATAAAAGCTACCAGAACCTGTTCAAATTCGGCCCCCTGTGTTTCGTCTGTGAAGTCATCCAGTGTTTTCGACATGGGTTGATAAGCGAAGCGACTGGCGTAGATTATTAATAGTTTCATAAAATTGTATTTCGACAAAGATAATATAAATAGGATTTGTCCAACGATCCTTAAAAGAGGGCAATGGAAATGGGATTATAACAAAAGTCGGGAATACTTCATCATATATCATCAAATTTCATCTAATTGTCGCGGGCAGGCCTGTCAATACCGAGAGCTATCGGCAGCGGGCAGACGTGTTGATTTTGACGTGCCCCATACTGATGTTCGGGTTTGTTTGCAGGTATGTTAAGCATACAACCATGTATTTACATTTTTTTTATAACAAAGGATTCAATATAAGAATGTTGTATCACCTTTCCCTCATGGGGAATCCCGAACCATTTCGGGAGGGGATAGGGGTCTCATCTAAGGAGAATTGGAGCGAAGCGGAAATCATGAACTCCTATAAAATATAACTATCGTGAATAAAAGTAAAAGCCTTCCGGCTTGAGGAAAGAATGGCTTTATTATATTCCTTTTCTTAGGCTAAAACATTAAATCCTTAGATTTTCGTCTTCTTAGAATAATTGAATTTACAAAATCGATATTCAATTGAGTTTATCAATCATATGGTCTAATTTCCTACTTGTAATCCCTACAATCGGTGATATTTTATCGCTCATTCTTGTTATCTTTGCCCCACTTTGAATTTACGATCACGAGGGAAATCGCTTTAGTATGAACCACGCCCCACTTGCTGAACAATTACGGCCACAGTCGCTCGAAGCTTATATCGGACAAGAGCATCTAACAGGACCGAATGCGATCTTAGGACGCAGCATCGTCTCAGGCAACATCCCGTCCATGATCCTCTGGGGACCTCCCGGAGTGGGCAAAACCACGCTGGCACACATCATTTCTAAAACACTTAAACGTGAATTTTACACCTTAAGTGCGATCAGTTCAGGGGTAAAAGATGTGCGACAGGTGATCAGTCAAGCCGGGATGTTCGCCGGATCGGCCATCCTGTTCATTGATGAAATCCACCGCTTTAGCAAATCGCAGCAGGATTCGCTATTGGGAGCGGTTGAAAAAGGCACCATCACCCTGATTGGCGCCACCACCGAGAACCCATCCTTTGAAGTGATCTCACCCCTCCTCTCCCGTTGTCAGGTGTATATCCTAAAACCACTGGAAAAACAACACCTTGAAATTCTCATCGACAAAGGAATTGCTCAATTGTCGGCACAATTTGGAATTGAAATAAAACTGATTGAGAAAGAAGCACTTATTGGCCTGTCGGGTGGGGACGCACGGAAACTCTTCAACGCACTTGAATTGGTTGTCTATCAGGAAAAAACCAGCAGCAACAAGATTGAGATCACCAATGAACTGGTAAAGCAAGTGATTCAGGAAAACCTGGCTACTTATGATAAACAAGGCGAAATGCACTACGACATCATTTCGGCATTTATCAAGTCGATGAGGGGAAGCGATCCCAATGCGGCTGTTTATTGGCTGGCCAGGATGATTGAAGGTGGTGAAGATCCCAAATTTATCGCCCGCCGCATGTTGATTCTGGCTTCCGAGGACATCGGCAATGCCAACCCAAATGCCTTGTTGTTGGCCAACGCATGCTTCGATGCCATCGCCAAAATAGGCTGGCCCGAAGGTCGGATTATCCTTTCCCAGACCGCTGTTTACCTGGCCAATTCTGCCAAAAGCAATTCCACTTACATGGCCATCAAGGAGGCTCAGTCCATTGTTCAAAAAACCGGAAACCTGCCAGTCCCTTTGCATTTACGGAATGCACCTACCAAACTGATGAAGGACATTGGTTATGGAAAAGAATATGAATACGCCCATCAACATCCGGGAAATTTTGTTGAACTGGAATTCCTGCCGAAAGCCATTCAGGGAAACACATTTTATGAGCCGGGTAACAATCCCCGTGAAAACGAGGATAGAAAACGCATGAAAGACCGTTGGAAAACCAAATACCATTATTAAACAACCGCCATGGACATCAACTTAAACCAAATACTAATTGACCATTGTTACGAATATGCCGTTGACCTGCTGGATGACACCGGCGAATTTTATCCGTTTGCCGCGTTTACCGACAAAGCAGGACAAGTGCATCCGCTGGAGTTTGAAGTGGATAAGAATAAAATACCCAACAACAGTCAGGTGCTGGAAGCACTGACCGCTTGGTGTACCGGCGAATTTTCAAGCGGCGGTATCACCGGATACGCACTGGTATTTGAAGCAGCTGTTACATTGGAGGAGGGAAAACCTTCCATCGATACCATTTGCATGGATATCACCACATCTGATCAAACCGATCTTCCCATTTACTATTTCCCTTATGAGTTAAAGTCAGACGGAAAAGTAACTTATGGTGAGGCATTTGCCGTGATACGCGACAAAGCCTGATCGCGGCGATAGGACCAAATCATCAGGAGAATGGCCATGCACACAAAAACAAGTGAAATCACAAAAGTGATGGTGAAGCCGAACATTTCATAGAAAAACACCCCGGCCACCGGAGCCAGGATCGCCCGGGCACCTGTCAAACTCAGATGAATCGATTGATAAGTCCCTGCTTCACCCGGTTCGCAGAAATAGGCAGATCCGATATTCCACAGCAAAACCATGGTGGAAGCAAATATTCCCTGAAAAAGGATATAAAAAATGAGGGTATAATACAGGGTAATATCCCAGAAAACAACGTGACCCTTGAAAAATGTGGTAAGTGCTACGGCTGTGATATATAGTCCTACAGAAGCAAAGGTCATGGCTGCAAATCTTCGGGGATCGATGGAACCCAACAACTTGCCAAAAAAGGGCAAAAGCAAAATGGCCAATATATTATACGAATTGCGGTAAAAAGCCACACTGGTATAGTTCAGGTTGAGTGCTTCATAAAAATAAATGGTAATTACCGCATAGGTGATCATAAAGGCAAATCCATACAACATAAAACCAATTTCAAAATGTCGGTAAGGGACATTGGTTTTCATGATTTGTGTCATCTCCTGCGCCGATTTTTTTACAGAAATGAAAATGCTTTGCCTCGGCAGTAGGATTACGTCTGGTCCTTTAA
>PCUL01000193.1:9956-12427 GCA_002771745.1 Bacteroidetes bacterium CG18_big_fil_WC_8_21_14_2_50_41_14 | reverse complement strand
ACCGGGTAACGATTGCATTACTGAAAGAATTTGAAGAGGATTTGCATTTGCATATTCATTTGGAGAATAATATTTTGTTCCCCAAGTCTATTAAATTGGAGAATGAATTAATTTCATACTAACCTTAAAACATTATAACCGATGAAAAAAGAAAATATAATAACGTTGGATGTGAGGCCCATCCTGGCATCTGGCACCGATCCTTTTGTCACCATCATGTCGGCTCTCGATAAACTCCCTGCCGGGCATACCCTGGAAATTGTCAACTCGTTCGAGCCTATCCCACTTCTAAATAAGCTGAAAAAAGAGGGCTATGATTACGAAACAGATCGCTCAGATATTTCTGTAGTACATACCTTTATTGAAAAATTGGAAAATCAATCTGTTGAAGAAATCAAGCCGGCTCCCATGCGTAAATCCATGTCGTTTGAGGAATGTGAATCCAAATTCAAAGGGTGCATGGTGGAGTTGGATGTGCGCCACCTGGAGATGCCCATGCCGATGGTTACCATTCTCGAATCGCTTGAAACATTAAAAGAAGGAGAGGCATTGTTTGTCCACCACCAAAGGTTACCACAGTTCCTGTTGCCCGAATTGGAAAACCGACGTTATATCTGGGCTTCAAAAGTAGTGGATGAAGGCAATACCAAATTGATAATCTTTAAGTAATGCAGCCGGGTTTAAGTACTAAAAACGCACCTTCTATCTGGGTGGTGGCGCCTCATTTTCTGGTGGGCACCCTGATTTTTTTAATCGCCACCACTATGCTGGCTTTCAATCAGGACGCCTTGTTAAACTATCACATTAGTGGACCCGTATTGGCGATTGTTCACCTATTGATACTGGGATGGATCACCACGGTCATATTCGGCGCACTTTATCAGCTGATTCCTGTCATCATGGAAGTAAAGCTTTACAGCGAAAGACTGGCATACATCTCACTGGTCAGTCTTCTTTCCGGGCTAATTATCATGGTGTTGTCTTTTTTGGATTTCCGCTTTCAACTGACATTGGGATTCGAAATTGGCGGATCATTGGTTTTTAATGCCATGGTATTGTTTGCTGTCAATACTTTGAAAAGTGCCGCCAGAGCTGAAAAAAAGTCCATACATGGGTTGTTTATTCAGACATCAGTTATTTATTTGATACTTACGGTACTCATGGGACTTTTTATACTTTTCAACTTGTCGTATAATGTGATACCCATACCACATACCACTTTGTTGGCTGTTCATTCAGCACTGGGACTGGTGGGGTGGTTTATGATGCTCATAATAGGTGTGGCTTCCAAGTTGATGCCCATGTTTCTAATCGTACACAAAACAAAATTGGCCTGGTTGAAAATGGCCTTTTGGTTTCTGAATGCAGGTATTTGGATGGTGATGATCAACGCTTTTTTCTTTTCTTTCAACTTTTACCTTAATCTGATTTCATTGGTTACCATTTTAACGGGATTGTTGTTGTTTTTAAGATTTAACATGGATGTCTTTACAAGGCGTTTGAGGCGAAGATTGGACATCGGGATGAAACTGTCAGTGGTTGGATTGTCGTTTCTGACCCTGAGTATCATTGCTTTTATACTGTTGTTTTTCAATAACGGAGCAATTCCGCTTCCCGGAGGCAGGATGGAAATCATTTTCGGTGTGTTGTTGTTCTATGGCTTCTTTTCAGGATTAATTCTGGGGCAAACGTACAAAACCCTGCCATTTATTATTTGGCTGTTTCACTATCAGTCGATGGTGGGAAAGGCCAAAGTGCCCATGCCTGCCGATTTGTACAAGCATAAATTGGCCGAATTCCACCTATATACTTTTATTGCCAGTCTGGTTTCGCTTATAACGGGACTGGCATTCTCCATTGAATGGCTGGTGATGACTGGCATCTTGTTGATGGTGATTACCGCAACCCTTTATTCCCTTAATACCATTGGAATGATTTTTCATAATAAAAAGCAACTAACATGATACAAAAGACTTTTAATGCCGAGGAAACCAAAGTACTCGAACTTTTAAAACAAATTCCTGACCCGGAAGTTGAAGTCAATATTGTCGATTTGGGTTTAATTTATCACATACGTAAGGATGATGAAGCCAAAACCCTGGAAATAGATATGACGCTAAGCACACCCGGATGTCCTGTGGGCGACACCATCATTCAGCACGTTCAAAATCTGCTTGACATCAATTATCCTGATTTTAATGTAAGCGTTAACCTGATCTGGGAGCCTGAATGGACCCCGGATTTTATCACTCCTGAAGGAAGAGAACAACTGTACTAACCAATTTCAATGCAGTTTTCGAAAGTCGTTGGGTATACCGACAGGACGATTATTTTCCTTGCTCAAAATTCTTCTAAAAAACCTCTATGACTGGCGCGCGTTTAGCGATAGCGTAACGCGTGACAATTATACCCCTCCACTCCTTTAGCGCCTTCGCTAAAAAAGTGCAAATGGCGGTACTTGTCTGTCATGT
>PCUL01000193.1:2587-9884 GCA_002771745.1 Bacteroidetes bacterium CG18_big_fil_WC_8_21_14_2_50_41_14 | reverse complement strand
AACACCCTATGATCCATTTGCAATGAAAAATGAAACCGATTTAACTAATTTTAAACGATTGAAAATGGGTATGTTATGATGTATAAAGAGGTAAAAAAAAGGGTGCTAACGAAATAAATGCTAGAGTTGGGTATACCCACTCGTTATGCCCTATATTAAGGAAATCATGATAAGATTAATTACAATATTAATATTTGCTGGCCTGAACTTGATAGTTTCAGCACAATCCTGCATTCCTGAATACATTGGTTTTTATCTTCAAAGTCAAGTAGACAGCTTTCAAATTAATTATCCTGGTTGCACTGAAATAGAAGGAGATGTTTATATTTCAGGTAATGACATAACAAACCTTGAAGAATTGCAAGTTTTAACATCTATTGGAGGTGAATTACGAATTGAAAATACTTCATCATTGGTTAGCCTCTATGGTTTAAATAATATTTCCTTTATAGGAAAGAGCCTTTATATTGAAGACAATGACTCACTTATTGACTTTTTAGGCTTAGCCGGATTGATTCACATTAACGAATCGTTAATAATATTAAAAAATCCAAGTTTAAGCAGCCTATCAGGCCTTAACAATTTAACCACCATCGGTGAAAGCATCAATATTGGTTGTTCTGGGTATTATTGGAAAGGAAACCCATTATTAAATAATCTTTCCGGTCTTAATTCATTATCATCAATTGGTAATTCGCTGAATGTATGCTGGAATCATGGATTAAGCGATCTTTCCGGAATCGAAAATTTAACTAATGTTGAGAATATAAACATTTCTTCCAACGAGAATCTGTCTAACCTGAACGGATTACAAGGGATAACAAATATTGATGGCTATGTCACAATCAGCTGGAACGATTCACTCAATTCTTTATATGGATTGAACAATTTAATAACCGCAGGTGATTTATCTCTTTATAGACTTCTGAGTCTGGATACTTTAATTGGATTGGAAAAACTCTCTTCAGTTTCTAATGACTTAACAATATCACTAAATGTTTCACTTAAAAGTATAGCCTCTTTGGACAGTCTGTCATACATTGGTGGAAAATTAACAATGGAGCAAAATTATAATTTGATTGATCTTGCAGGATTGGAAAATTTGACAGAAATTGGTTCAGATCTTGATATCCGCTATAATTATGCTCTTTCGAGTATAGCTGCGCTATCGTCAGTAACCTCAATTGGCGGCGATCTAATTATTCATGGTACTGCTGTAAATAGCCTTGTTGGTCTGTCCGGTGTTACATCTATTAATGGAAACCTATTAATAAGGGGTAACAATATAACCAGTCTCTCAGGCATAGAAAATATTAACGCCTCTTCGATTAATGATCTGGAAATTTCGGGGGAAAGTTTACTAACAGACTGTTCCTTCCCAAATATATGTGAATATTTATCTGATCCGAATGGTGCTGTGGATATTTACCGGAACGGAAATACATGCAATGATCCTGTACAAATAGCAAAAAATTGCGGTATCACCTTACCGTGTCTACCTTATGGGAATTATCATTTCACCTTTCAATCTGAAGTAGACAGCTTTCAAACCAATTACCCCAATTGCACAGATCTAAATGGAGATTTATTCCTACATGGTGGATGGGGCGGTGGAACAGGTAATTTCACGAATTTAGATGGGTTAAGTGTTGTCACATCAATTGATGGAATGCTTGGAATTTCCGGGGCATATATTTTGACAAACCTCTCAGGTATTGACAACATAGATGCTGCCTCAATATCAGACTTATATATCAATTATTGTCCGTTATTGTCGGACTGCGAAGTTCAAAGCATTTGTGACTATTTAGCAAATCCAACGGGTAATGTTTATATAACTGATAATGCATTTGGATGCAACAGCCTTGAAGAAGTCCAGAATGCCTGTGAAACTGTTTCTTTTCAGGAACATGACCTCGAAGCTCTTATTAAAGTATACCCAAATCCTGCAAACCAATATCTGTTTTTAGATAATCGAAGCAGCCATCAAATCGACAAAATAATAATCTATAATACAATGGGGCAAATTGCCTATTCGCAGGATTATGATGGACCAACGATTCATATCTCGGAATTAGATCAGGGAATTTATATACTAGAGATAATTACTGATGATGTAAAATCAAGATTGAAGTTTGTTGTTGGAGATTAAAATACAGGGCATAACAAACATAATACTTTATGGTGGGTTAGGTTATGAACCTGCCTGCCGGCAGGCAGGAATGAGTATTTTAGTTTCACTTGTCTGCCGCAGGCATGAAATATAAATCATCATGGACAGAAAGATTTGTCTTTGAAAGTCCGCCACAAAGCATATGCATGCCCGTTGGGCGTCATTGTAAAATCGACACCGATAACAAAAAATACTAAATTTGACGCATCAAGAGAAACATAATGGATAATATACAGAGGAAACAGATTATTGAAAACGCGAAGACATTTTTTAGAAATGAAATTGTTCAAAGCCACATTGACGGAGCCTGCAAAAGAGCTAGTAAATTATCAGAATATAATGTAAACCCTTTTTTATTCAAGTATTTAGCAAACTTTTTGACAGGAAATGATGATTCAGAAAGTATTGCAAGAGCCTTAGTGCTTCCAAGAATTTTAGGTTCTTCGATTAACACCTCATTTGGAATGAAAATCCAAAGTTTGATAAGCTCACTTTTCCAAGGTTTGGGTTCAACGACACAAGGAATCGACATTGAATTTATTGATGCAATTGACGGTAGAAAGAAATATTGCCAATTAAAAGCTGGCCCAAATACAATAAATCACGATGATGTAACCACTATCATTAATCACTTTAACGGTGTTAGGACTTTAGCAAGAACAAATAATCTTAACGTTGGAATAAATGATATGATTGTTGGAGTTGTTTATGGGGAAGCAGAAGAACTAAGTTCTCATTACAGGAGAATTGGAAATTCATATCCTGTAATTATAGGGAAAGATTTTTGGCATAGACTAACAGGAAAAGATGATTTTTATTTTGAATTAATTGATGCAATTGGGGAAGTTGCATTGGAGGTAGATGCAAGTAAGGTCGTTGAACAAACAATTAAAACTTTAGCTTTAGAAATCGAAGAGAAGTACAAATAACACCTACTTTCTGATAGTGTAAAATTCATTCAAAAACTTTACAACAGTATATCCAACTTCAGTTCCTAAATTAACAGGAACAGCGTTCCCAATTTGTTTGTATTGTTGAGCCATAGAACCCTCAAAAGTCCAATTATCGGGGAAAGTTTGGATGCGAGCATATTCTCGTACTGTAAAAGGTCGAGTTTCTTCAGGGTGACATCTTTCAGTTTGTTTTTGAGCAGGACTACAAGTCAAAGTTAAACAAGGCTCATCCCAACCAATACGCCTTGCAATTCCAGTTTTTCCACCGCCTAAATGAAAACTTCCACCCATAAATTCTTTTTGAATATCAAGTGGTAAATCACGCCAATATCCTTTTTGAGGCACTAAATCTAAAACAGCTTTTTTGCTTTGCGGGTATTTTGCACCAGGCGACTTTGAAACATTTGTATCGTAAAGTTCACCTTTCTTTAAAGCATCTTTCAAACTATAGATTTTATTGTGCGGTTTCGGATATTCATATTTCAACTCAATGTCTTTTCTAACACCAACCAATATTAAACGTTCACGTTTCTGTGGCACTTTATAGTTTATGGCTTTTAACACTTGGACAGGTACAACATTGTAGCCAATTTCATCTAAAATTGAAATCATTCCTTGCAAAGTTTTTCCATTTTCGTGACTAAGTAACCCACGGACATTTTCTCCAATACAAATTGGGGGATTAACTTCTTTGACAACTCTTGCAAACTCATAAAATAAAGTTCCTCTTGCATCAGCAAGACCCAGCTTTTTACCTGCGTAACTAAATGCTTGACAAGGAAAACCACCAGTTACCACATCAACTGAATTATGATATTCTGTAAAATCAAAGTCTTTAATATCGCCCTCCAAGACATTCCAGTTTGGACGATTTTTTCGCAAAGTTTGACAAGCCCATTTATCAATTTCATTTAATGCGACACATCTCAATCCGGCTTTTTCCAAACCAACTGCCAAGCCACCAGCTCCAGCAAACAATTCTAAGACAGTATATTCATTATGCGGTTCAACATAGTTAGAAACAGTATCTTCTACATCGTGACTAAAAAAATCAGCAAAAAGTGTTTCGACTTGTTCTCGTTTATAAACACGGTAATTACTCATAGGCTCACGAACAGCGGACAATTTACCTTCCCTATCCCAACGTCTAAGCGTTTCTTTGCTTTTACCAATAAGTTCGGATGCTTCGGACAGCGACAAATATTCTTTCATAACCAAGTTGTTTAACCTTATACAATGGTTACAAAATTACGACTAAAAACCAAACAGACAACAACGAACGAAAAAAAACAACGAACGCCCAACACGGGTTTGGCAAAAGCGGCGGTTTCGTGCTTCGTATGACAGTTTTTACTAAATTTGAAGTTTGGTGCTTCGAATGAAGTTTTGTGCTAAAAATCGCCACCTTCGCCAAGCCCGAAAACGTTTGCAACAAGCAAAAAAAACGACAGTGCGGAGATTAATAGTCATAATCTGAGCATAAATTGCGGAGAATGTTTTATTTGCGGAGAATAAGATGTATATTTGTCGCATAAAATGCGGAGAATGAAAATTTATTTACACGAAAAAGAAAACTGGACAGACTTCACTTGGGATAATAAGAAAGTGATGATAAAGCTTGGTGAAGCTAGAAATCAACAGGGCAGACTTCTTGGTAAAATGGAATCACTAGGCTTTGATTTGCAGAATGAAGCGGTTTTGAATACTCTTACTTTAGATGTTATAAAATCATCTGAGATTGAAGGTGAGTTGTTGGAAATAGAACAAGTACGTTCTTCAATTGCTCGTCGACTAGGAATTGATATTGCTGGAGCAGTAGAATCGGAACGCCATGTTGACGGAATAGTTGAAATGATGCTTGATGCTACACAGAGGTATGACTTGCCTTTGACTAAAGACAGATTGTTTGGTTGGCATGCAGCGTTATTCCCATCAGGTTGGAGTAATCTATATAAAATCACAGTTGCAGACTGGAGAAAAGACACGACTGGCCCTATGCAAGTTGTGTCAGGGCCTATGGGAAAAGAAAAAGTTCACTATCAAGCTCCAAGCTCGGACAGGATAGAACCAGAAATGAAAAAATTCTTAGACTGGTTTGAAAACGAGAAAGAAACAGATCTGGTTCTAAAAGCAGCTATTGCTCATTTAGGGTTCGTGACAATTCATCCATTTGACGATGGAAACGGACGAATTACAAGAGCAATTACAGATATGACATTGGCACGTTCTGACAAAAGTATCAGACGATTCTACAGTATGTCAGCGCAAATTAGAGTCGAAAGGAAGCAGTATTATGAAAAACTTGAAAAAACACAAAAAGGAAATGCAGATATAACAGAATGGATTTTGTGGTTTTTGCAATGTTTAATAAATGCTATTGACTCCACAGATGGGACTTTATCGAAAATACTTCATAAAGCAGAATTTTGGAAAATACATTCCACCACAATGCTCAATGATAGGCAACAAAAAATAATAAACAGACTCCTTGATGGATTTGATGGAAAGTTAACAACCTCGAAATGGGGAAAAATTAATAAGTGCTCACAAGATACTGCTCTTCGAGATATTCAAGATTTGATAAAGAAGGATATCTTACAAAAAGAAGCTAGTGGTGGACGAAGTACAAATTATGAACTAAAAGAAATGCCAGGCGGTAACAAAGATGTATATACAAAATAGTCGAAGTAGTAGTAAATTCAACGGTTGCAGCCCGCTTCAACTTCATCTCAGTTTGATAAGTTTGAAGCCCGCAATCGCCTACTTTGCATATACTCAACGTTGTGCGCATGCCGAAAAAACGACACAGAAGTATTATGATTGCAAATTTGAAAAGAGAAAAAATGGAAAATGCCAACCCACAAAAGCAAGATTTTGGCAGCCTATCCCTGCAACCGTCCCTGCCTGCGCCGAAGCTTCGGCAGGCAGGTCTTCGCTACCAATCACATGATTTTTTTTGCCAACGCACACGGATTAGCATGATACTTTTGGATTGAAACTGAAGATAAAATTGTATTTTGCGGACTGATAACTTGATTAAAAATGAGATTAAAAGGATAACATGAGTTTGTTTCAAAAATCGGTAGAGAAAAATATTTAAACGAGTTAGATTCCGTTCTGATTGACAAGAAATACAAGGAATTTCAAGATTACTTTGGAAATCCTTCGATTCAGGAAAATATCAGAAATTCTAAGGAGGAGCAATTTCAAGAGGGCTTTTTACGGGAACTTTTCATGTCTATTTTTGGATATACTCTCAATCCGCAACCCAATTTCAACCTGACAACAGAATTAAAAAACATTATCAACAGCAAGAAAGCTGACGGTGCCATTTTGAAAGGCGAAGATGCCCTTGCGGTTATTGAATTAAAAGGAACTGACACAACCGACTTAGACAAAATTGAAACACAAGCATTCGGGTACAAAAACCACCATCCGAAATGTGTTTATGTGATTACTTCAAATTTTGAAAAACTTCGTTTCTATATTCAGAATGCAATTGACCATATCGATTTTGACTTATTCAACCTGACACGAGAGCAATTTTCGTTAATGTGGCTTTGTTTGGCAAAAGACAATTTGCTAAATGGATTACCTCAGAAAATAAAAGAATTATCGCTTTTACAGGAAGAAAACATTACCAAAAAACTGTACGCAGATTATTCAAAATTCCGGGAAGCGATATACAACAACCTTGTAAAGAACAATCCGGAAACTGATGCTTGTACTGAGCGAAGTCGAAGTAAACTATTACTTTTCAAGAAAACCCAGAAATTGCTTGACCGTTTTCTGTTTATCTTATTTGCCGAAGATCGACTTCTTGTACCAACTAATTCAATAACGCAAATTATTGAAAAATGGAAAGATGATGTTGCATTTGGTGATAAAAAACCTTTATATAATATTTTTAAACAATATTTTAATGTTCTAAACACGGGTCGTCCAAAAGGTGGTAATCGAGAAGAAATATTTGCGTACAATGGCGGACTGTTTGCGCCCGATGAAATACTGGATAACATTTCTATTGACGATGAAATTCTACTCAAGCATACTTTAACTTTAAGTCAGTACGATTTTGAAACCGATGTAGATGTAAACATTCTTGGTCACATTTTTGAACATTCGCTTGGCGAAATTGAAAATGTTCAAGCCGAAATAAAAGGTGAAAAAG
>PCUL01000193.1:1604-2569 GCA_002771745.1 Bacteroidetes bacterium CG18_big_fil_WC_8_21_14_2_50_41_14 | reverse complement strand
TTTTATACTCCAAAATACATAACCAAATACATTGTAGAAAATACCGTTGGTAAACTTTGCGAGGAAAAGCGGAAAGAACTCGATATGGTTGATGAAGAATACGCCAAAGGCCGTAAAAACCGCAAAAAGGACACCATAAAAACGCTTGACGAAAAACTTACCAATTATCGAAACTGGCTTTTAAGTTTAACCATTCTCGACCCTGCTTGTGGCTCGGGGGCATTTTTAAATCAGGCTTTAGACTTTTTAATTACCGAGCATCGCAAAATTGACGATTTACGAGCACAAATTTTTGGAAGCGGATTGGTTTTCTCAGACATCACCACCGACATTCTCGAAAAAAACATTTACGGTGTTGACTTAAATGAAGAATCGGTTGAAATTGCAAAACTCTCTCTTTGGTTACGTACTGCCCAAAAAGGAAGAAAACTAAACAAACTGAACAACAATATAAAGTGCGGAAATTCGCTGATTGACGATCCCGAAGTTGCCGGTGAAAAAGCATTTAACTGGCAACAGGAATTTCCGGATATTTTTCAGGAAAAGGAAAAAAAAGCATGGCACATTACTACGGCAACACATAATTCGAGATACTCTCAACGGATGTTCGATAACCATGTTGTACTTGGAGAACCAGAATGGTTTGATGCTGAAGATGAAATAATAATAACCCAAACGGTTCGAGATATAGTCATAGCTGACAGGCTGAATGTGGTAGAATATAATATCTGTGGCGACCATATGCATATATTGCTGGTATGCGAAGAAGAAGAACTACCGAAAATAGTAGGAAAACTAAAATCGATAAGTGCAAAGGAACGAAATAGAAAGCGGGGCTATACTAGCGAAGCTATCGGCACGGCCGCAACAAGGGGGCATGCCCCCTTGACCGTAGCCGGGAGTGCTCCGTCGTCCGTGCCCGGGAGCACTCCGTCGTCCGCAGCCGTTGCCCCTCTGCCGGAAGA
>PCUL01000193.1:0-1558 GCA_002771745.1 Bacteroidetes bacterium CG18_big_fil_WC_8_21_14_2_50_41_14 | reverse complement strand
CGAAATAAAAGAAATAGAAAAACTAAAAAAAGAATTCCTAACCACGCCTGAACACGCCTTCCGCACCGAATATAAAGGAGGTTTTGATGTGGTAATTGGGAACCCGCCGTATGTCCAGCTCCAGTCGATCGGAGAAATGAGCGATATTCTTAAAAAGAGTGGCTACGAAACATTTGACAAAGGCGCCGACTTGTATTGTATTTTCACTGAACGCGGATTTAAACTATTGAAACCCGGTGGTTTGCAATCGTTTATTATGCCTAACAAATGGATGTTGGTGGAGTATGGCAAACCATTGCGAAAATTTTTGGCAAAAACCGGATTACGACAGATTCTTAACTTTGGCGATATACAGTTTTTTAATGAAGCAACTACCTATGTTTGCATTTTTGTAACACAGAACAGCAAACCGTTTGACAACCTCGAAGTTTTATCGCTTAACAGAAAAACGTATCATGGCGATTTTTTTACGGAAGTAAAAAAGAATATCTACGAGTATTCTTCATCGAATTTTGGAGATGCAGAATGGAGCATCCAACCATTTAACGATTCAATAAAATTAGAAAGAATGAAACTCAATGGCATCAAATTGAAATATTTGCCAATAAGCATAAATTATGGAATAAAAACAGGTTACAATGATGCCTTTTACATTGATGAAGAAACCCGCAACAATTTGATTGCAAACGATGCAAAAAGTGATGAACTAATAAAACCAATGGTTAGGGGAAGAGACATTTCGGCTTATGGAATTACAGGTTTTGAATATTTGATTGGTACTTTTCCTGCTTTAAAACTGGAAATTGATCATTATCCTGCTATAAGGAATCATTTACTTTCCTTTGGGTACGACAGGATAAAACAAACCGGTGAAAAGGGTGCTCGAAAAAAAACCAACAATAATTGGTTTGAAACACAGGATAGTATCAACTATTACAAAGAATTCTCAAAACCCAAAATCATTTATCCGAATATGACATCGGTTTTTCCATTCACATACGACGAAAGCGGATTTTTGAGCAATGACAAAAGTTTTATTCTCACTTCCAATGACGATTCAATTTCCCTACTTTTCCTCACCGCAATATTCAACTCATTGTTGGCTAAACTTTGGATTTGGTATAATTGTCCTGAATTACAAGGAGGTACTCGGGAAATCCGAAAAGTCTATTTCGAGCATTTTCCGGTTCCGAAAGCCGGCGGTGAACAGACTACACAACTCGAAAATTATGCTTCGAAACGTACACGTTGTACAAATGACTTACAAAACAGTACTGCAAAATTTACCCGAACCATTCAGCGCAAATTTAATATTGAAAATTTGCCGGTAAAATTGCAAAACTGGCATTTGCTTTCATATCCCGAATTCATTAAAGAACTGGCAAAAAAGAAAATAAAAGTCAGCCTTTCAGAAGAAGCCGAATGGGAGGAATATTTCAACGAACAAAAATCAAAAGCCCAAACCCTAAAATCCGAAATCGAAAAAACAGACAAAGAAATCGACCGAATGGTGTATGAATTATACGGTTTGACAGAGGAGGAAATTAAAATTGTGGAG
>PCUL01000349.1 GCA_002771745.1 Bacteroidetes bacterium CG18_big_fil_WC_8_21_14_2_50_41_14 | reverse complement strand
TTTTCTTTGCGCCTGGAATGCGATACCTGTCATTGGGTTCCCGAATGCAAGCATTGTGATGTAACCCTTACTTACCATAAAAAAAGCGAGTTGCTCAAGTGTCACTATTGTGGATATTCTACCTCAGTACCACCAGTTTGCCCCGATTGCCGGGGGACTAACTTAAAAATGAAGGGTTTTGGTACCGAAAAAGTAGAAGAAGAATTGGCCATCTTGTTGCCCACTGCCAAAATTGACCGGATGGATTTTGATACAACCCGGTCGAAAAATGCATTTCAGCGAATCCTTCAAAAGTTTGAAGACCAACAAACCGATGTGCTCACGGGCACACAAATGGTAACCAAGGGTCTTGATTTTGATCATGTTCACGTTGTAGGCATATTAAGTGCTGACAGCATGTTAAGCTATCCTGATTTTAGGGCGCATGAACGAAGTTTCCAACTAATGGCGCAAGTGAGCGGGCGTGCCGGAAGAAAGGGCAGACAAGGAAAGGTGATTATCCAGGCCTGGAAACCACAGCATGTTATTATTCAAGATGTGATAAAAAATGATTACATGGGCATGTATAAACGACAGATTGCCGAGCGGCAACAATTTCAATACCCGCCATTTTATCGTTTAATCATGGTCAGATTGAAGCACAAGGATCCGGAATTGATTAATGAGGGAGCTGCCAGTTTGGCGGTTGATTTCCGGAAGAAGTTTGGCAAGATGGTCTTTGGGCCTGAATACCCGCTGGTTTCAAGGGTAAAAAACTATTATATCAAACAAATCCTGGTGAAATTTGCCCGTTCAGAAAATAGTTACCGGGTGAAAGAGGAATTACAAAACTCACTTGAACAATTCAGGACCGTGAAAAAATTTCGTCCCATCATTGTACAGTTTGATGTCGATCCGCAGTAGATAAAGTACATTTAGTTAAAAGTGAACGACATAAAAAATGCCACCCAATTTTGAAAAAATCAAAAAGGGTGGCATTTTCTTTAAATAGCAGTTTTATTGACTGATGACTATTTTTTTTGTAAAAGTTTGGTTGTTTAGATTAATCTTAACAAAGTAAACTCCTTTTTCAAAGGATTCAGCATCAAGTTTAATATTTTGATGGCCTGCATTCAACGTCCCGGCATAAACCTGAGCAACTTGTTTGCCAAGTAAATCAAACACAGCGATATCAGCTTTTGAGGCACTATTCAGATTAAAGCTTATGTTGGCTTGGTTAACCAATGGATTTGGATAAATACCAATGTCCCCGGCACCAATGTTTTCATCAAGTCCAACCTGTGAGTCATACATAAGTCCTGCAATCGACATATCAGTAAACGCCGGTCCGGTCCACAATACGTTGGTAGCTTCATCGGTGATAATGTAAAATCCGTCTGACAAGCCGTTGCCTGAAGCATCGTGAAGGGTTAAGGTATAACATCCGTCAGTTGGGAAGGTAAATGGTTCAAGATGTAATCCCATTGTACTATAAGGGCCACCTTCAGCTATTGCTGATCCGCTTTCATCCACAATACTCCATGTAATGTCCTGAGGGTCACCCAGTGTTTGAACTCCAAAGTAACCTGTTTTAGGATAGTATTGCGACTGTTCGAAAGTGGTATTGTATTGATCGTTTTGGGGCAGTTCATCCGTATGTCCTGCCGGATTTGCACAGGAGATGCTTAATGTGTTTTCAGCTGTTACATCAAAAGTGATTTCCGGTAAGGTTACTTTCGTAGTTTCATTTTGTGTTAAATTTCCTGTCCAGGTATAAGTAGCCGTTTCT
>PCUL01000374.1:7547-9353 GCA_002771745.1 Bacteroidetes bacterium CG18_big_fil_WC_8_21_14_2_50_41_14 | reverse complement strand
CGGGTTGGCTGGTGGGTTTTGAAGCTCAGATACCAGTTTACTGTACTACCAACCAAATGCTTACAGATATATCTGGCACTTTAAGCGATGGTAGTGGCCCCCGCAATTATCACAATGCTTCAACATGCATGTGGATGATTGCTCCTCCAGTGGCTCAACTGATTGACCTGCAATTTGAAACATTCGATACCGAGCCCGACTTTGATGTGGTAACCATCTACGATGGAAATGAGGTGATAGGAGCATTCTCGGGCAATGAAATCCCGCCCATGTTAACTGCCACCAGCGGAATCATGTTCGTTGTTTTTACCTCCAATGCGGAGATAACAGCCCCCGGCTGGACGGCTTTCTACACCACCGATTTGGTGGGATTGGGAGAAAATCTGTCCGAAGTACCAAAATTAGCTGCATTTCCAAACCCGGCTCACGACAAGCTGATGGTTCGTCCTGCCAATGGAGGAGTACATACCCACATTAAACTTACCAATTCAATTGGTCAAACGGTTTATTCCGAAAATTCGCAACGCAATGAAATACAGGTTGATATTTCCGGCTGGTTGCCTGGGATATATCTGTTGGAAGTAAGTTCTGCTGAAGGCAGGGAGCTGATGAAGGTGATTGTTTGGTAACTCAATTAGTAAGAATGTCCGTTTTGTTTTGAAGGAAGTCTTTTATAGTTTTAAACACTTCCTGCCGTGCCGTTTTATTTGATAGCATTAGGTCGTGCATGCCTTCAGGTATGGCTTTCTTGGTAACCTGTTTTCCTAGACTGTCGGCAATTCGTTCAATATCTGCAACATTCAATACCGAATCCGCCGTCTGCATGTCTTCGCGATAGGTCCCTGGTTTTACACTTTTTTCAGCATACATGACCAGGATGGGAAGCCTGATATCCAGTCCTTTCTGTAGGGTTCTCTGAGCAGTATAGATGGCGTTCACCCAGCCCAGTTCAACCCGGTGACCTTCGATGGGTTTTATAAGCCTGTCAAATTCCCATTCGCCATGAAATTCTTTATGGATGCTCTCACCGTAGCCTTTGGACAAACTGGCTGGAGCCGGAATCCCGGGAAAAATTTTGCCCAAAGCCGCCATCACCGGAAGCAGGCACTTTTCGATGTAGGACATGTTAAATTCAAAAAAAGGACTGTTCAAAATCAATGCATCAACAGGGTAATAATCTTTAAACTGACTGCAATACAGCGAAGTGATCAATCCTCCTGTAGAATGGCCCATCAGAGCAATATTCTTGATCCCTTTTTTTGTGCGGATGTAGTTCAAAGCCAGTATTATTTCCTCAAAATATTCGGCGATGTTATGTGTGTCACCAGGCTTTTGATGAGGAAGCAACGATCGTCCGTAACGTCTTAAATCAAGGGCGAAAAACTGTATCCCCTGACTTGTAAACCAATCGGCCACATGTATTTGAAAAAAGTAATCGTTAAATCCATGAATATACAATACAGCACTGACAGGCTGAACAAGAATCGGGTGAACATACAAGGTTGCAATATTTTGACCGATTTTATCGGGAGTGAGTTGGAAAGTAACGGTTTTACCCGGAAAGGTCTCTTTTAGCATGTTAATAACTTGGCGTTGAGCTACAAAAGTAGTAAATGTTTAATACAAGAATATTTTATTTTCATGCCTAAAGTGTAAGCTATTTTGAATTGGGTGTCACATGTAAAGTTGTATTGTTATTAATAATAGCGAGTTGAAAATCAAGTAAAGCCATCTGTCGGTTTCATTTATTTTCAACGAATCTCCCTTTAGGGCATGGGGTGAATGAGTTGAAAATCAATGAACCCG
>PCUL01000374.1:0-7526 GCA_002771745.1 Bacteroidetes bacterium CG18_big_fil_WC_8_21_14_2_50_41_14 | reverse complement strand
AGCCGCGGTGCAATGGATGGGATTGTTGAGGGTTCCCAACTTTACTATCTTTGCATTCACTAATTCTCAACTATGCAACCTACCGACCTACCGCAATGGCTGCCCACTACCCTGAAAGAAGTACAAGAAAGGGGCTGGGATGAGCTGGATGTAATCCTTTTTAGCGGTGATGCTTATATCGATCATCCATCATTCGGGATGCCGGTTATCGGTCGCGTGCTCGAAAGCATGGGGCTCAAAGTGGCTATTGTTCCTCAACCCAACTGGCGCGATGATTTGCGCGATTTTAAGAAGTTGGGGAAACCGCGGCTATTTTTTGGCGTTTCGGCAGGTGTAATGGATTCGATGGTCAATCATTATACTGCAGGAAGAAGGTTGCGATCCAACGATGCCTATACCCCCGGAAATAAAGCTGGTTTCAGGCCCGATTATCCTACCATTGTTTATTCAAAAATACTTAAGAACCTGTTTCCCGATGTGCCCATTGTGGCTGGTGGGGTGGAGGCTTCGTTGCGCCGGGTAACACACTACGATTATTGGCAAAATAAATTGTTGCCATCGATGATCGTCATGAGCCAGGCGGACTTAATTGTTTATGGGATGGGCGAAAAACCACTGATGCAGGTGGTGGATTTGTTGCTTCGCGGAGTGCCGTTTAAAAAAATTAATACGGTTCAGCAAACCGTATTTAAAGTGAGTTCGCGGGATCAAATTCCGGTGAACAAAAAATGGGAGACTTTCGAGTTGAATTCCCATGAGAGCTGTTTGGAAGATAAAGTGGCTTACGCGAAAAATTTCAGGGTAATAGAGGTGGAATCGAACCGCATGAATGCAAAAAGGTTGGTACAAAAGTCAGGTGATGAGTATGTGGTCATTAATCCTGCCATCCCATGGCTGGAAGAAAAAGAAATTGATTTTGCCTTCGATTTGCCTTATACCAGGCTTCCTCATTTTAAGTACAAATTCAAGGGATCCATCCCTGCATACGAAATGATTAAATTCTCGGTCAACATGCACCGGGGATGTTTCGGAGGATGTAGTTTTTGTACCATTTCTGCCCACCAGGGCAAATTTATTTCCTCACGCTCCGAACGATCTATCCTCGAGGAGGTGAAAAAAGTAGCACAGTTACCCGATTTTAAAGGTCATATATCGGATTTGGGCGGCCCCTCTGCAAATATGTACAAGATGCAAGGCAGGGATTTGGGACAGTGCGCTTTGTGCAAGCGTCCATCTTGCATTTATCCAACTGTTTGTACCAACCTGGAGGCAGATCATGGGCCCATGTTGGACTTGTATAAGAAAGTGGACGAGGTTCCGGGTATCAAAAAAGTAACCATTGGTAGTGGCATCCGTTACGATTTACTGTTGCCGGAGCGCAATAAAAATGGAGGTAAGTCCATGGACGAGTACATCAGGACGATTGCTCAAAAACATGTGTCGGGACGGTTAAAAATTGCTCCTGAACATACGGCCAAAGATGTGCTAACGCTCATGCGTAAACCCCCATTTGCCTTATATGATCTGTTCCAGAAGAAGTTTATGAAGGCCTCGCAGGATGCCGGATTAAAGCAGCAGATTATTCCTTATTTTATATCGAGTCATCCGGGTTGCACCGAAGCCGACATGGCCCAACTGGCTGTAGATACGAAAGACGCCGGTTTTCAACTTGAACAGGTTCAGGATTTTACACCAACTCCAATGACCAATGCAACCGTGATGTATTATTCGGGGATTAATCCGGACAACATGAAACCTGTTTATTCGGCTAAAACCGCTGAGGAGAAAAAGGCACAGAACATGTTTTTCTTCTGGTACAAACCAGAATTTAAACAGCTTATTCAGACACGATTGATGAAGTTAAAGCGACCCGATCTGGCTTCCCGGTTGTCGGACAAGAAACGTTAAGCCATGTTGGTGAACACCGCCTGAACGTCTTCGTCATTATCAATCTTCTCAAGCAATTTCTCGATGTCCTCAGTTTGTTCTTCGTTAAATTCGACAGGCGAGTTGGGAAAACGCTGAAGGCTGGATTTTTTTACCTGAATGCCCATGTCTTCAATGGCTTTCATCAACGAGCCAAATTGGGTATACTCGCCATAAGCATACACCACACCTCCTTCTTCATCAATTTCCTCCAGTCCGGCATCAATCAATTCCAGCTCAAGTTCTTCAATATCCATTCCTTCTGTCTTGTCAAACTCAATCACTGCCTTGCGGGTAAACATAAAGTCCAGTGATCCTGATGGAACAAAAGTGCCTCCTGCCCTGTTGAAATAGCTGCGCATATTGGCAACTGTACGTGTGGTGTTATCGGTGGCACATTCCACAACCACCAGAATCCCATGGGGCCCTTTACCTTCGTACAGAGTCTCAACAATGGTTTCAGAATCTTTTCCCGCAGCTCTTTTAATGGCCGCATCAATGTTGTCCTTTGGTACGTTGTGGGCCTTGGCATTTTGAATGGCATTGCGTAGTTTGGAGTTTGAATCCGGATCAGGGCCTCCTTCTTTGGCTGCCATGGTAATGATTTTTCCCAGGCGGGGAAATATCCGTGACATCTGTCCCCATCTTTTCATTTTCGATGCTTTGCGGTATTCAAAAGCTCTTCCCATAAAAGAAATGTTTTATAAACTGATATTATTTGAGGCGGCAAAATTATTAAATCCTGTGCAAAGGTCACTCATTTTATTGATTTTTATTCAATAAAGTTAAACTTGTTGCGGATAAATGAATACGATATTTGGCTTACTGTATTTAGTAATTAATCGCATAGTAAATTTTTCATAATGTTTGTTGTATGATAAGCTGCTTTTTCTGGATGAAACAATCAGAAATAAATCAGAATCTGTAGCATTTATCTGGTCATACTCCTGTTTGCTAAATTGATGTATGACAGCTTGTTGAAAATATCCTTTCAGGTCTTTTTTCAAACCAGCTTCTATTCTGTCTACCATGTTTTGAGTTGAATGGACAATGAGTTTATCCTTCAATTTTCTGGACAATTGTTCCGCTTTAACCATTACCTGGTCAAAGCCCAATTCAAAATCGGCATTTTCAGGTAAGAACAGGTGAATGTTGCTTCCATTATTAAATAAAATAGTTGGAGTTTTAACTACCCAAACCATCTTGGTTGTTTTGTCAAGTATGTGGTTTATTACATTGCCGAAAAGGACATCAAACGGTGTCGACTTTTCGTGCCAACCCAATATCACAATGGAGGCTGAAAGCTCCTTCATCGCTTTGGAGATTCCATTGGTGATGGTAGAATCAATACGTGTGATGAGTTTAAAACTAACATCTGAATGCAAGTCGTTTACTACCTTTTTAAATACCACTTTGTTTCGTTCGATTTGTTGTTGAACGGTAGGTACATTTGCCATAACAGTGAGGGCATAAACAGACTTCATTTCGTTTGTCTGTTGTATGAAGGAAGCAAATTTCAGCAATGTCTTCATGTTTGCAGGGTTCGACACAGGGATCATGATGATTTCCAAATTCCTGGCGATTGTATCCAATGAGGAATCTGATTCAGCTACTTTTTTGGCATTGTTCCGCGTGACATAAGTACTTAGGATACTGGTTGTTAATATTAAAACCACCGTATGATTGATCATGACATCAGAGAGTAGTCCTAACTTATACCCCACCAATACGATGGCGATGGCAGAAGCCGCCCTGGACGTGGTCAATCCAAAAATTAAATTCCCTTCATGGTTTTGAAATTTAAAAAACTTCTGTGTGACAATAGCAGCGAGGTATTTTCCGGATATGGCAATCCCTATCAACAAAACCAGTGGAAGCAGGTTTGAAGGCTGATTGATGTAAAAAACGGGGTTTACCAGCAAACCAACTGAAATTAAAAATACCGGAATAAAAAGACTGTTGCCGATAAATTCTATTCGTTGATATAAAGGGGATTCGTGTATGATGTTTCGGTTTAATACCAACCCACAAAAAAAAGCACCTATAATGGGCTCAATATGAAACAATTTTGCTGTAGTGGCTGATACAAACAACAACGTCATGATAAATAAATACTGTATTGTCAAGTCGCCAACAAAATGCTTGAAAAACAATTTTGCCAACCTGGGGATCACTAAAAACTGGATTAAACCGAAACCAGCAAAGTTTACCACCATCCTCAAGATTCCGGCAGTATTAAATAGCCCGGAGAAATAATCGGAAATCAACTGTAACGAAACCAATGCAAAAACATCGGCTATTATGGTTCCTCCAATGATGATTGTAACGATGGTAGTAGAAATAATGCCTGCTTTACTTACAATGGGATAGGAAATAAGTGTATGTGACGAAAGCATCGAACCGATAAGCATTGAGGGCAGAAGACCCAGGTTGAGCAAATAATAGCTTGCTGCAAATCCTAACACAAAAGGAAAAATAAATGACAACAACCCCAGTACTAAGCTCTTGCCCTTGTTTTCCAGAAAGTCGATCAAATCAATTTCAAGTCCTGCCAGGAACATGAGGTACAGCAATCCGGTGGTGCTGAAAAGAGTAAATTCTAAATTGGTAGGAATGATATTAAACACATGTGGGCCTATGAGCATACCAAAAATCAATAGTCCGGCTATTCCCGGAACCTGAATGCGCTCAAGTAACATAGGCGAAAGCAGGATGATCAGAAACATCACCGTGATGATCAGTATGGGATCCTGTAAAGGTAACGCGACGATACTTAAACTAATCATTTGCCATTGGATTGTTAGATTGCAAAGTTAGTGAATTCAAGTCTTCCTTTCTCATTCAACGGAATTGGATATGGTTTATCTGCTTTTGCCTGATGGGGACTTGGATTTTTACCGGGTCAAACTTTGATAGGTCTTTGATTCCCTGAATTACCTAATTACCTTTGCAGCAAAATTGTTTAAATTAAATGAAAAAAAACGTCGTTTACCTGTGTTTTTTACTGATAACGGGTCTGTTAGCAAAGGCACAGGATTTTCAACGTTCGGTTGAAGTAAGTGAGGACCTGAATTATCGCAATATTTCCGATGACACCATCGCAGTATTTATCTTTAATTCATTGGCTTCCTATTTTAATCTGTCACCCAACCGCATTCGCATAAACGCCTCCGGTGTATTTCATCTGGTGCTGGATAAAATTTCCCCCAATCGATTGATGTTGAACGTGTCTTTTCACAAGAGAACCCTTACAGGTAAGAATGAGTTTCAAGGGTTTAATGCCGATTCTGTTCTCTGGCCCGGCCAGGTGACAGCTAAAATACAGGTGTACAATGGCCGACATTTGCGAAACACCATGTCATTTTCTTGTCCAACCGATGGTACTTCAATTCAATTGGATGTATCGGAATTTGCCAATGGCGGGATAGGGGAGTTGGCATTTAAGATGGATCAGGTTCAATACTCTTTTCGATCACCTCAGAAGTTAAAGGCAATAGAATGGATTAGCCAGGTTCAAATGTATTATTCATACCATGCTTTGCTGACATCGGTGAATGCCAAATATCAACAACATGCCAACGAGAATCACCGATCCACAGCCAATTTGATGATCGACCACATCGAGTTGGAAAGGTTACAATGGTTGCTTGAACAGGAGACGTTTGTTCAAAACTTGCACATCGACAGGTTCGATCCCGAAGGATTATTAATAATGCGGGAACAACTCAACCGGTTTGCCAACCGGGCTTCTACTTTATTCGACCAGGAAATGCGAAAAAATGAAGTGGTCGAGCTGGATTATCTTACTACATTTTGCAGGCAATACGTTGCTTTAAGTACAAACTATCTGAATTGGGCCGAAACCCTTCAGCCTTCCGTCGCGAGCGCCCTGGTACTGATGGCCTCCATTCCGCAACAAGCCAATGAACTTGGTATTCTGCGCGAGATAATACAATATTTCGTATCAGAACCGAATCATGCCGAAATGCAAATCCCAATCTGTATCAGTGAACTTTATGCCAGGGAGGCACAGCAATTAAATGCTGTTGAGGATTACGTAAATGCCCTGTTGTTGCTTCGCAATGCTGCATTCATTCAATCATCGTTCAGCCTCCCGTCCAATCAGGGCTTTAATACTGCTTATTTGGCGGCTTTCGATGGAGTCGCGGCATCTTATCTTAAAGTTGGCAGAATGGCCTGCCTGTCGAACAACAGCCAGTTGTCGCGTAATTATTTTCAGCGTGTTTATGGAATGATTGACAGCCACCGTGATTTTTTAACTAACATGGTTCCTCAGGATAGCGCATTGCCGGGATTGTTTCGTGAAATCGGTTCAGTAAACAAAGTGCCAGCCCTTCAGTTTTCGTATACCGATAAAGTGCAACTCTTTGATAAAACCATATTCCTGGCACAGCACGTTGGAAGAACATGGCATCCTGCCATCGATTCCGCATACAGGATTAACCTTCAGGGATACCTTGATCACCAGTTGGATGTATTGGAATGGATGGTAAACCAGAATCAATTCCCTGATGCGGGTTTGAAACTTACTTCCATTGACGCGTTTTTAAAAGGGCATGCTGATTTTCATCCCACGGATACAATCCGGTTGTATCAACTTGCGAAACAACTATTTGAGGTATATATTCAACAAAGCGACAGGCTGTTATTGGCCGGACAACCGGGCGTGGCACTCGAGCAGCTGGTTTTGGCAGGCAGAATTGGCGATTGGCTCCCTTCCGGAGCACGTACACGTATTGACCACAGAATCGACAGCCTCTCTTTCCCACTCATTGGGACTATGGTTGAAAAAGCGAGGTATTATATTTGGGCGCTGCGTTTACCTGAAGCCACCACAAAACTGGCTGAAGCCGATTCCATCGAACAGCTTTATCTGTCTGGAACCAACTCAAAAGCCATTGAACTGCTGTCCAGAGCCCATCAGGAATTGGAGACCCGGATTTGTACGGTGGCCGAACAAAAACTCGAGTCGGCTATCAATGAAATCAGGGCGGCTTTGAGAGCTCATTCCTTTACTTCCGTTGAGAAGGTATATGTATCGGTACAGGATTTGAAGTCAGAAACTGTGGGCTGTGACCTGAACGAGAAACAGTTGCTCATTGTTGAACAAACATGTCAGCCGATTGTAGGCTATTTGGACCAAAACAGGCAGGTTAAAAAATTATTGTTTGAACGTGGCTATTCAGCTGCCATCGATCATTACGTGAACCTGCTGAAGTATATTTCGACTTATCAACTGGATACATTGGGCATTACGCTTCCTTCATTGTACACCTTTGTCGGCCAGCAAAAACTATCGTTGCTAACGATCACAACAACCCAGTATTATCTTGATAAAGGCAATTATCAGGATGCGTTGCAATATTTATGGATGGCCAGAAAACAAAAGATTAAAAAGGCAGATATGCGCCACCTGATGAGAAGAATAGCTGAAGGATTAGCACAAATGGATAAAAAATCAGAAACGTTGGTGAGCGAAGCATTAGAAAACTATACCGGCAACGATAAGTGGTTCAGCTATTTTAACTTTACCTACCGAAAAAACCGGCTATTTTAATCGTACTTCGCGTTCGCTATGG
>PCUL01000237.1 GCA_002771745.1 Bacteroidetes bacterium CG18_big_fil_WC_8_21_14_2_50_41_14 | reverse complement strand
CTATCGCCAAGCAGGTTTTTTTAATTGGAGATGGGGCCTATACAAAACAATCAATTGATGAATTGATTGAAAAGTCGGGAATCAGAAGACAGGGTTTCGTAGTGATCATTCCGACTTCATTTTTACCCAATGATGAGAAAGCCCGTGCACTACGAAATGAATTTTATAATCGGCTGGTTAGGGCTGTGCACATCTTAAATCTTAATCCCAAATCGAATATTGAAAACACAGACATTCTCGCGATTGAAAATGCAAGTGTTCTTTGTTTTATCGGTGGAAAAAGGAATGAATTTATGAATTTGGCCAACCATACCCCGTTAAAAACCGCCATTTTAAATGCTTACGAAAAAGGCGCGTTAATTGTTGGTTTTGGGAACGCGTCCACTCTATTGCCTAATCAATATCTCCATTTTAATACGGATACGGTTCATCACTCAAAAAGCATCATTTTCAGCCCGGGCTTGGGATTGATTGGTAAGGTGTTTGTTGACAACAGGGTCAACTTTCAAAATCATGAAGCAGCAATTCAGAATGAAGCAGAGAAGCAGCAATGTATTGTTTTGGGTATAGACGATCAGTCTTGTGTGTGGATCAGTGATTCAAACGCGATCGTACTAGGCGAAAAGGAAGTCGGAATGATTTCACCTGGTAATTCTCCTGCAATACTCCAAAAAGGACAAAAAATTAAACTGTCATTCTGATTGGTTCTACCAATGCCTCACTCATCAAATTAATTGCAGCATCCAACTTCCGTTAAACCGATGGATAAACAAAACATGCAAATCAATTCGGCTAAAATAGTCTGATTTAAGCGTTTTATAATACAATGCTCACAACTGTGGGATTGTAAAGAAAAACGCGGAGCCGCGTTCCTGCCCTTTTGGAGGGCTTTCCATCCAAATTTTCCCACCCAACATTTCCACGTATGCTTTAGTAATGGCTAGTCCCAGTCCTGCGCCTTCATAGGCTTGGGTGTCGGCAATATCGGCCTGGATAAACCGATCGAAAATGGCGGCTTGTCGGTCGGTGGGAACACCGATGCCTGTGTCTTTTACAAAAAACAGTATCGATGATTCATGTATCGATGATTCATGAATCATCGATACATGAATCATCGATACATGAATCATCGATACTGCTTTATATCCCATTTCAATTTTCCCTTCATGGGTATATTTAATGGCATTTTTTACCAGGTTGGTGAGGATGGCAAATAATTTTTCATGATCAGTATTGATTGTATTATCCCTCAGGAATAAAGGGGCATCAAGGATTAGCCTAATACCTTTTGCTTCGGCTTCGGGCTTGAAAAAGGTAAACACTTCGTTTATTTGTTCGAAGATGTTTGTTTTAGAGAT
The DNA here is from genome assembly GCA_002771745.1 of Bacteroidetes bacterium CG18_big_fil_WC_8_21_14_2_50_41_14. GTDB lineage: Bacteria > Bacteroidota > Bacteroidia > Bacteroidales > F082 > UBA6244. The sequence goes on along the minus strand of PCUL01000237.1, from coordinate 29,975 downwards.
AAATACATTCATCTGCCCGGCTTCGATTTTGGATATATCAACAATATCGTTGATAATATTGAGCATTCGCTTGCCACTTTTTTCGATGATGTTAATGTATTTCTTTTGGTTATCACTGTTTAATCCAGGCTGTTTCAGCAACTCGGCAAAGCCCAGGATTCCATTCATGGGAGTGCGTATTTCATGGCTCATATTAGCCAGGAATGCCGACTTGAGCCGATCGCTTTCTTCTGCTTTTTCGAGTGCCACAAATAAATCGTTTTCTGCCTTTTTGCGATCGATGGAAATTCCAATCTGGTTGGCTATGAACTCGAACATCCCCAAATCGGCTTCAGTAAAAGCATTTTCGTTGGTATAGCTTTGCAATACCAGCACACCGGTTACCCTCCCTTCAATTTTTAATGGCACGCCCAGCCACACTTTTGAGCGGCTCCCAACAAATTTTAATTTGCCCTCCGATGCCAGTTTATTTTTAATGTCATTATTGGCCAATAGTGGTTTTTTTGTTTCAATCACATATTTACTGAGCGTCATTCGTGCCGGAGAGTTGGTGTAATGATCATTTTCATCAAAATAGACAGGGAATGAAAGTTCATCGGTTTTTTCGTTATAAAAAGCAACGAAGAAGTTTTTTGTGTCGATAATACTTCCCAACTCCTCCCTGATCAGAGTGATAAACTCCTTCAGGTTTCCTGTAGAAGTAACTCCCCTGGAGATATTATATAATACCTTTTGGATTTGTTCGGCACGTTTTCGCTCAGTAATGTCGTGGTTAATGGATAAACTGGCTTTTTCCCCTTTATATACAATAGGAGTAACCACTACTTCGGTCCAATATTCAGTTCCATCTTTTTTTCTTTTCTTTTCGGTCAAGTTTACTTTCTCGCCGTTTAAGAGTTGCTTGGTCCAACTTTCGATACCGATTTCTGAACTGCTTCCAACACCAATATCCCTGATAATATTTTTGTTCAGCAGTTCTTGTCTGGTATATCCGGTCTGCTTTTCTGCTGCCAGGTTGGCTTCTAGAATATTCCCGTTATCGCCGGCAATCTGTGTTACAAATACGGCATCACCAAGCTCTTTAAAAAGTTGTTGGAACCTTAAATCGCTTTCATGCTGTGATTGTTCAGCCTGTTTCTTATCAGTAATGTCGGTTATGAACCCCTCCAGGAACTGTAGTTGACCCTGATCGGAATATATTCCACAGCCTCTTTCCCAGACCCACTTCTCCTGTCCATCTTTAGAAACGATGGGATACTCATATTCAAAAACAGCTCTTTCTGATAACACTTTTTTCCAGAGTTCCGAAATTTTAATTTGGTATTCCGGAAGAATAATGTCGTTAAATGCCAGGCTTTTATTATCAATGAAATCATCCGGTGTATACCCTGTTATTTTTTCACATCCTGAACTGATATAGAGCATTGTCCAATTGGTATCATTATTACACCGGTAAGCAAATCCGGGTATGTTGTTAATTAACGTCCTGTGAATCCGTTCTTTATCAAACAACTCCTTTTCGACCTGTTTTCGTTTATTGTTGATGAGGGTCTGGGCCACAATGGATGCCACACTGCTGGCGAACGATTCTTCATCCGTATGCCAGTCACGTTTTTCTCCGCAGTGTTCAAAGCATACCACGCCCATGAAATCACCTTCAACGTGAATACTGGCGTCAAGCAGGGAGGTAATGCCTAACGGTACAAAGAATTGGTCAGTAAACTCGCTCGTACGCGGATCGTTTTGGGCATCGCTGGTAAAGACACTGCTTTCGTTTTTAATGGCTTGAATATAGCGTGGAAAATCGACAGCCTGTAGCGTTGATCCGGAAATATGTTTTTGGATAGGGTCATGATATAATGAGGCACACCGCAATTCGGATTTATCGTCAGAAAAAAGCCAAATACCGGCTCTCTCAACCTGGAGGGTGGTCGCCATTTCCCTAGTTAACAACTTAAAAGTTCCGTTTAAATCGCCTATCGAAACCACTTCATCAAGAGCGATCCGGGTGATGGCATTTCTCTGTAACCTAGCCCGTTCCCGGCTTTTTATTATTTCCTCTTCGGCCTTTATGCGATCGGTAATATCACTAAAAAAAGACTGGTAGGAGCCATCGATCATTTTTTTCGAATTCATCTCAACAAACAAAGTGCTGCCATCCTTTTTAATTACCTCCCTTATTGTTTTGATTTTTCGCCCTTCTTTTAGCGATTGATAATTCAAAGGCTGGTTTTTCAGTTGCATTTTAGAAAACAAATCTTTCATGTTCATTTTCAGTAACTCATCACGGCCAAAGCCGGTAAGTTCGGTAGCAGCTATATTGACGGCAATAAAATTTCCTTTGGCATCTCCGTGGAAAAAGGCATCCGGGGCAAAGTCAAGTAGCATCCTGTATTGTTCATAACTATGGCGTAAGTCGTTTTCAGCTTTTCGGCGCACAGTGATATCGTTTGCTGCCGATAGTATCCCTATTCTGCCATCAGGCAAAGTGACCAACGATTCCATCAACTCCATATCACACAAGGTACTGTCTTTTTTTATGTTTTTAACAACATGTTTTAATATCCTTCCTTGCTCCAGTTCTTGTATATGAACAGGTACACTGTCTATATTTTCCTTAGGGACAACGAAAAGAATGTTTTTCCCTATCAGTTCATTTCTTTCGTACATCACTGACCGACAAAACGACTCATTCACATCAATAATTTCGCCATCCAGAGCCAGTAAGAGTATTCCGCTGGGAGACAAGTTGAACAATGTCCGATAGCGGTTTTCTTTTTCCATAAGTTCCTGTCTGGCTTGCTTGCGTTCGCTGATGTCTTTCAAAAAGGTAACCAACCGTCCTCCTTCATTGGATTGGTATTGCATACTAACTTCCACGTCGAAAACGCCTCCATTCTTACGACGGTGTTTTGTTTCGAATCGGGTTTCGCCTTGTTTTTGAATGTGCCTGATTCGATCATTGATATGGATGGTAGTTTTCGTAGCCTCCAAATCTGAAATGCTCATGGTTAGCAACTCCTGGAGAGTATAACCACTCATGCGGCAATAGGTTTCGTTTACTTCAATCAGATCCCCCTGTAGGTCTATCAAACAAAACCCATCGAGAGATGTTTGAATGATCGTTTCGAGACGATCTTTGCTTTCAGTTAATTTTTGCTGTATTCGATTTCGGTCTTCTATTTCCTGTCGGAGCCTTTCATTAGCTACCAATAGCTCTTGCGTCCTGGCCTGAACGATTTGATTCACACTATTTTTTTCACGTATTAGGCGATCCTCTGATTCTTTAACACGAAGCAATACCTTTATCTGGGCAACGAATTCAGGTATGTCGAAAGGTTTCGTCAAAAAAGCATCAGCACCTGTCTCCAGTCCTCTTACGCGACTCTCAGAATCGGATTTGATGGCAGTGACCATCAGGATCGGTAAACGGCTTGTTGTCGGATTGGCTTTTAGCTTTTTACAGACAGTGTACCCGTCCATTTCGGGCATGATTATATCAAGTAAAATAATATCAGGTTGTTCTTCGGTGGCCAATTTAATTCCTTCAGGTCCGGAGGAAGCTGTTATTATTTGACAATCAGGTAAATATGTTTTAACGATTGCTTTAAGTGTAATCAGGTTATCGGGTTGGTCGTCAATGGCGAGAATTTTTTTCATCATTTATTTATTGTGAAGGGGATAAAATTGAGTGGTTGAGTAGTTGAGTGGGGGAATTGTGATGCACATTATTAATCGTTTTTTAATTAATCTCCTGACACACTTTTTTGAATAGACTCGAATAGACTCATTCATTGCCTTAAAATTTGCACTGATTTTTATTTCATAACTACTCAACTACCCAACAACTTCTCAATTTCTTCCAATAGCAGCCTAGCATCAATGGGTTTGGAAACATATCCATCGCATCCAGCTTCAAGAATTTCTTCCCTATCATTTTTCATAGCCCTGGCGGTTAACGCGATAACAGGAATATGTTTGGTGTTTTCATTCTTTTTCAATAATTTAATCACTTCAAAACCATTCATCTTTGGTAAATAAAAATCAAGCAGGATCAAATCAGGGTTTTCTAAGCTGGCTTTTTCCAACCCGTCTTCTCCATCGCAGGCATCTAGCAGATCATATTGCTCTCCAAGAATTGCCCTAGTAGTGAGTCTATTGTCCTCGTTGTCCTCAACTACCAGTATTTTCTTCCTGCCGGCACTTACTTTACCGGTCTCTTTACCAGAAATCATGATGGGTCGCACATCAACTTCCTTGTTCTGATCTACTATCCCGGTCTGATCGATTTCAATACCCATCATCTGTTTAACTTTACCCAGTAATTCCCTGGCATTGACATCGCCTTTTTGAACCAACTGCTGAATGTTGTTGGCCGAAAGCCGCGATAAATCTGATTTTGTGAGATTTTTGGCTGTGAGAATGAGTATTGGGGTCATTCGGGTTTCTTGCCTCTCCCGGATATTTTCAAGTACCTCGAAACCATCCATTTCGGGCATCATCAAATCAAGGATTATCCCGTCAGGAACGGTATTTTTAATAAATTCAAGCGCTTGTTTGCCATCTCGGGCTACATCAACAACAAAACCTTCTTTTTTAAGAATTTTTTGAACCTGGATGACTGAGATTTCATTATCCTCAATCATCAAAAGGTGTTTTCTTTGCTTTGTTGGTCGAATAGCCTGGTTATCGGACATTTCACCTTTTATCCGTTCCAGAATTCGTTTTATTTCATCATAAATTTGCGGAAGTGCTACCGTGCTCTTTGTAAGAACTAACGATACTTTGCCTGAAAGCAACTTTTTATCTTTTTCTGTCAGGTCCTTTGCTGTTACCACAATGATAGGTAAGTCAGATGTTTCAGGTTTTGACCTTATTTCGTTCAATACTTGAAATCCATCCATTTCGGGCATCATTAAATCGAGCACCAAAAGATCAGGTCTTTGATATTGTAACATTTCCAAACATTGCACACCACTTTCAGCCTGAAGGACATCAATCTGTTCAAGTCGAAGTAAACCAGCAATTTGTTCCCGGTCGGTGGGATTGTCATCAACAATCATGATGGAGGACGCGGAAGAGGTCCATTTTTTTATTTCGCGCAAAAGTAACTGGTGGTTAACAGGTTTGGTGATATAGCCCACCGCACCCAGAGCAATACCTGTTTGCTTTTCGTTGGAAATAGAAATAATAATTACCGGGATATTGGTGGTTTCAGGATTTGTTTTTAGTTGTTGCAATACTTCCCATCCATCCAAATCAGGCATGACGATGTCGAGTGTTATAGCGATCGGTTTGTGCTTTTGAGCGAGTCGGAGGGCTTCTGTTCCTGAGGTTGTCGCCATGATAAGATAACCAGCCTCTTCAAGGCTATCAGAAATCTGATGGACAATTTTCGGGTCATCGTCCACAACGAGGATTGTTTTTCCGCTACTGAATGGGATACTAACGTCCAATCGCTGTAAATCATCCTTCTCCAATTGTCCTTTCCATTTCAATGGCAGCGAAACCGTAAAAACTGATCCTTCGCCCGGCGTGCTGGATACAGAAATTTCACCATGCAAGGCGCTAACCAGTTTGTTTACTATGGCCAATCCCAAGCCGGTTCCTTCATATGAGCGAGAAGGGGAACCATCCACTTGTTTGAATTCCTTAAAAATTTCAGGAAGCATCTCTTTTGAAATCCCAATTCCGGTGTCTTTTACCTGAATATGGATTACTGTTGAATCGGTATTTACAGAAACCTGAACGCCTCCTTTATCTGTAAATTTTACCGCGTTCCCTATGATATTGGTCATGATCTGGTTCAACCGGTTTTCATCGGTTTCTAATTCAATCACCTCATCGGGCATGATTAAATCCAGCGTAATGTTTTTTTGCCTGGCCAGTTGCCTGATATTTTCGACTACATCAGTCATCAAACTCCGGATAGAAATGTTTTTTGATTGAAGTTCCATTTTACCGGCCTCAATTTTTGACAAATCCAGGATTTCATTAATGAGTAACAGCAACCGTTTTCCATTTCGTTCTACCACTTCGAGGTATTCATTTTCGTCGGCAGTTAGCCTGCTATTTGCCTGGTTGATAAGTACACGCGACAGCGCGTTGATTGAATTCAAAGGTGTACGCAACTCGTGGCTCATATTCGAAAGAAACTCACTTTTCATGCGGGTGGCTTCTTCTAACTGATTGCGTTGCATCTCAAGTTTTCTGTTCTGCAATTGCAGCTCATCACTGCTTTGTTGAAGTTCGTTGGCCTGTTGACGAAGCTCTTCTGCCTGTTCTTGCAATTCCTCCGATTGCGCTTCCAGTTTTTGGTTTGTAATCGACAGGTTTTCAGCCAGAACGGCAGTCTGTTCGTTGGCCAGTAAATTGGAATAGGAACTATTAATTGCATTCCATGAGAGTTGCATTGTTTCAAGGGCTTCGTGGGTAAAACTACTGATTTTTGCTATGGAAATAAGGGCAATTACTTCGAAGCTGTTATTCAAAATCGGGATGGTAACAATTTCTTTTGGAACAATGTCGCCGATACTGGTTCTATAAATAAATTTAGTATTTTCTGATAGATCCTTCAGGTGGTGAATTTTCTTTGTTTCCAAGGCATACCCCAGTTCACCTTCCGGCTTTATGGCCATAAAGGGTTGCATCAAGCTTTTATTGGTTCCTATGGAATCAATAGGTTCAAATTCTAACTTCTGCTCATTTAAATTATAAAGAACAGCCATTTGGGCACCGGTTACCTTTGATAAATATGATAGAATATTATAGGAATATTGTTGGAGGCTTGTGTGACCAATAACGGCTTTTGAAATAGATGTAACCCCTTTTTGTATGGTGGCTTTCGAGTCAATACCCTGAACCATCATGTTGATTGAATCACCCAGATTACCCAGTTCGTTATTTAATTTAACTGAAGTCCTTACAGAATAATCACCCATCGCAATCTTTTTACTAACGGCATTCAGGGCGATGATTGGTGAGGAGATGGTCTTGCTGACAAAATAAACGATCACTATGATGAGCAAACCCGAAATAATCAGCAATGTAATTAAAAATTGGCTCAATGACACCGTTGCTTCGCTTAATTCACTCCAGTCCTGTTTACAAACAAAACCCCAGCCTGTTTCAGGAATATAAGTATAAGCAGCAATTACTTTCTCCCCTCTGTAATCGTCACTGATAAGAACCCCTGTCTTACCCTCAGCAGCACTTATTGCCGGTTCGGCAATGATTTTTAATTGCAATGGGGCATGGTCATACCACCGCAATTCGTTGATGGCCATCAGGTTCTTGTCGATGATAAGTGTTTCGCCCGTTTCGCCTAAGCCTGTGCGGTTATGCAACAAGGGCGAAAGGGAATTTGTCAGGTCGACATTGACTACCAGCACCCCTATGGTCTTTGGATTTTCGTCCCATGAAGCGTTTAATGGTACCGAGAATGACAGTAAATGCTTACTACTTTCTACAGAGTAATAAACATCGCCAATAAACATTTTATCCGTATTAATAGCTCCTGTGTAACAAGTTTCCTTTTTTTTATATTGACCCTCGCTGGAGGGGTTGGTCGAAATTTCGACTAATCCTGTTTTGGAATTGATAATGAAAATCTCCTGGTAAACTAAGTGTGTTTTTTGATAATTGTGCAAGCGATCCCTGATTTGCTTCTTAGCCTCGTTTTCTGAACCGGAAGAATCCTGGCTATTTAATGCATTATTTAAAAGTGTTTCTTCCGTATTAGAAGCGAAGGTCATGAAATCGGACTTTCGTTCCGCAATCCATGTTTCGACCTGGCCCACTTTCAAATCACGGATAGCCGTTAACTTTTCAAATGTCTTTTCCTGAAATGCATTTGAGCTTTCCCAATAGGTAAAAACCATGCCAATCAACAAAGGGGATAATGCCAAAATCAAAAACCAGAAGGTAAGGTTTGTCCTGATGCTGTTAAATTCAAATGTTTTCATGTCTATTTGGTATGTTATTTCTTCTCAAATATTTTACAGTATTTTGAAACCTGCCGGAGCTTTTCCCTATATGGCGCTACGGGAACCTCACTCTCGCCAAGCATGAGTATCCCTTTGGAAGCAAGCGATCTAACCAGCTTTTTTAAGATCAGGTCTTGAAACTCCTGATTGAAATAGATTAATACATTGCGGCACAAAATGAGGTCGAAATCGCCATAAACACTCTCGCTGGGGGCGTAACTATTTTTATCGAGCAAGTCGTACGTTGAAAATTGAACCATCTCTTTAAGTTCGGGTCGAACGGCGTACGATTCACCACGTTCGGTGAAGTATTTATTCAAAAGCCCAAGTTTCATCTCTTTCATGCTCATTGATGTGTAGAGTCCCTTCCTGGCTTTTTCGATGATCCGGGAATCAAAATCGGTAGCAAAAAAATCGAGGTTAAAATGAACCTTTTCCTTGTCAAAGTATTCTTTAAAAAGCATGGCCAACGAATAGGCTTCTTCCCCATAGGAGCAACCGGCGGACCATATCCTGATTGAATGGTCATGCGATCGCTGTTTTGCAGCGATGATGTCTGGAATTATTACTTTGGCAAGCAATTCAAAACTCAACGGATCCCTAAAAAATTGACTCACATTGATCATGAAATTTTTAATCAGGCGGGGGGGCTCGTCCGAATTGTTTTGTAAATGCTCAAAATAGGCTTCGGAGGTTGTGGATCCCACATTTACTATCCGGTTCTGGATTCTGCGTTCGAGCATAGCGATATGATAGCCCGAATAATCAAAGTTTAATTCACTTTTCAGGAACTCCAGTATTTTTAAATGGGTATTCTTCATTTTAAATGCTCCGCTTGGAAGTTCAAAAAAACAGAAAACAATTGAATGCAAGGCTGAACGATGTTATCACCAGAAGGTATCATTATTTTCATCGTTTCATTTGTAAAAATATTTGTCGATCATCTCCCTTAATTCGATTCGATTAATGGGTTTGGAAATATAATCATTGCACCCGGCTTCTATCGCTTTTTCCCGGTCACCGGCCAGTCCATATGCTGTTTGCGCAATAATGATGACCTCCTTGTTAAACGCACGAATTTGTTTAGTGACTTCATAACCATCCATCTGTGGCATTTTAACATCCATTAAAATTAAGTCGATATCGGGGTTTTTACGACAGATATTCAGGCCATCCACACCATTTCCTGCCGTTAAAATTTCCCCGCTGATATCCTTGAGGACAATGGATGCGAACATGGTTGATGTTGGGTCGTCTTCGATGATTAACAATTTCAGTTGCTTAACAATTGATTGTGTTTGGGCATTTGATTTGTCTATGATGCCTGTATTATTGATCCTGATTTGTTCGTTATGGATCTTCTTGTAGGGAATGGTAAAAAAGAATGTGGAGCCTCTTCCTTCCTCCAACTGATTGCTGTCGGAACCACTCTCTACCCATATTTTACCTCCAAGCATTTCCACATAGGCTTTCGAAATAGACAATCCCAATCCTGCTCCTTCGCGAACCCCGCTATGGATATCACTTCCCTGCCTGAACCTGTTAAAAATAATTTTCTGTTGCTGAGGTTGAATTCCCGAGCCCGTGTCTTTTACATAAAATTGTATCGATGGTTCATGAATCATTGGTACCAGTTTATAACCAAATTCTATGGTGCCCTCATTGGTAAATTTGATGGCATTTTTAACCAGGTTGGTCAGTATGGCATATAATTTCTCTGCATCAGTATTAATAACCGATTGATCTGACGAGAGCCCTTTTCGTAAGATAAGTCTTACTCCTTTTTTCTCTACTTCAGGGTTAAAGAAGTTGTAAATATATTCAACCTGTTCATTTACATTTGTTTCTGATATAGAAACCTCCATTTGGTTCGATTCCACTTTGGAAATGCAAATAATGTCATTAATCACATTAAGCATCCTGACACCACTTTTTTCGATGATTTCAACATATTTTTTCTGGTTCTTTCCTGGTAAATCTGATTCCTTAAGAAGCTCTGTAAAACCCAGAATGCCGTTCATGGGAGTTCGTATTTCGTGACTCATATTGGCTAGAAAGGCGGATTTCTGGAGGTCGCTTTCTTCCGCTTTTTCTTTGGCTATTCGAAGTTCATTCTTTTGAGCGATGTTTTTTTCGAAGAGTAGTCCCAAATATTCAAACTCTCCCGGTTCTTGTTTAAGTCTTCGTATAAGCTGCAAATCATCTGTTTCAAGAATATTTGAAACCAATCTCATGGGTCGGATTATCCATTTATTTAATGAAAAATGAATAATTATTAGTGTAGATAAGGATAATAACCACAAGATCAACAACATGATCCATGACATGTATTCATATAATTGTAGCGCATAATATTCCCTGGTAGATACAAGTTTTGCCACCGGCTGCCCTGACCAGTCAGGGAGTTTAATGGCCGAATAGACCGAATAAGTATTGGTGATTGCAATGGTATCCGTCAGATTTAAAACCTGAACATGGGCTTTTAGTATCGTTGATAATTCATTTAATAAAGGTTTATTAAAACTTCTTGCCACAAAAAAATATCCTCTTGTCAAGGTCTTTGAAGGTGTCAGGTGATTTGATATTTGAATTGAGGTTCCACATATTTCAATTATCCCACCAGGTGTAGCCTGATAATAATTAATAATCTGGTCTTCTTTGAGTTTTAATAGCACCTCTTTCGTTATAAACCCGCGTGAAAAAATATCGTCTGACGAGGCTTCATGAATAAGTTGATAAGTGGAATCGTAAACGCCAACATAATCAAGATTAAAGCTGGACAAGATGGATGAGATGTTTTCATCGAACCAATACTTTTCATACTCATCAATATATTCAGCAAGAGCCTCCCATTCACGATAATCGACAACGATTTGATTTGTTTGTCTTCTATAAAGTGAAATGATGCTGTTCACTTCCTTACTAAATTGATTGTTGGCTTCGTCAAAAATGAATTGTTCTTCCATTCGTTGATAAAAGTAAAGCGCGGTAAACAATCCTAGAAAAACGACTCCCGTGATGATTAAAACCAATATGATCCGATGGTAAATTCCATTCTTTGTTTTCATGGTTAGGAAGTCCAAATTAAAAATTAGTCAATTTACTACGTAAATGTCTATTGATCACCTCCAACAATCTGATTCGATTAATGGGTTTGGAAATATAATCATTGCACCCGGCTTCTATTGCTTTTTCCTGATCACCGGCCAGTCCATGTGCAGTTTGGGCAATAATAACCACTTTGGAGTTGAATTCTCTGATTCGCCTGGTGGCTTCATAACCGTTCAATTCGGGCATCCTGATATCCATCAGTACCAAGTCGATGCCGGGGTGATCGCTAACAAGCTTCACAGCTTCCAAACCTGTTCTTGCGATAAACAATTGATTGGTCAATCTTTCAAGTGAAATTGTCATGAACAATTTTGAATTTTCATCGTCCTCGGCAATCAAAATATTGAGCTTTTTAGATAGTACGGATTCCTTTCCAGGATTAGCTTCTTCTTCCGTATTGTTTCTTGTTTGAGGATGTACCTGGTAGGGTACAGTAAAATAGAAGGTGGAACCAGCTCCAAGAGTGCTTTCCACCCAAATTTTACCACCCAGCATTTCAACGTATGCTTTTGAAATGGAAAGTCCCAAACCAGAGCCTTCGTAAACAGCATTGTCTTCAATATCGGCATGAACGAAACGATCGAAAATAGCCTGTTGGCGGGAGAGGGGTATACCGATGCCGGTGTCCTTTACGTGGCATTGTACATACGATTCATGAATCGCATGTACAATGCCACATCCCACTTCAATACTGCCTTGTGGCGTGTACTTGATCGCGTTGAGGATCAGGTTCGATAGAATGGCATCAATTTTATTTCGGTCGGAGTTGAGTATGGATTTGTCAGGGGATAAATTATTTTTAACTAAGAACTGAATCCCCTTTTCCTGGCACTTCGGTTTAAAAAAGTGGTGAAGATTATTTATCCGTTCGTTCATATTTACTTCAGAAACAATAACATTCATCTGTCCAGCTTCAATTTTCGAGATGTCCATCAGATCGTTGATGGTATTTAGCATACGCTCGCCGCTTTTTTCGATGAAGCTGATATATTCTTTTTGTTGATCTCCGGAGAGGCCTGGCTCTTTAAGTAAGGTCGAAAAACCGAGAATTCCGTTCATGGGCGTTCTGATCTCATGGCTGATGTTGGCCAAAAAAGCAGATTTTAAACGATCAGATTCCTTCGCTTTTGTAAGAGCCGATTTCAAATCTTCCTCCGACTGTTTTCGATTGGTGATGTCATGAAAAGTGCCAACAATTTTTTCAGGGTTACCTTGTGGATCTATTATCAACTCGGCTGAGATGGAGCAGTTCACCAAAGAACCATCTTTGTTTATCAGCTGAATTTCATAATCAATTATCTGTCGGCATTTTTTTAATTCCTGTATCAATTTGGATCTGGCATCCCGGTCTTCGTAATAATCATAAATGGGTTTACCTATTAAATCTTCCCTGGTATACTGTCCTTTGCTCAGGAGTTTTATAGAAGGGCTAAGTTCTAAGATAGTCCCATCTGTAGCGGTTTCATAATAAACATCCTGGATATTTTCAAAAATACCCCGGTATTTTTTTTCATTTTCGGTCAATGATTTTTCGGCGTACTTTCGGCTTAAGGCCAGCGATGCCTGATTAGAAATTGTATCAATCAAATCGCTTTTTTTAATCTTGTTTCCTTTTTTAAAACCAAAACTTGCTCCTCCATAGTAATGGCCTTTCCAAATGAACCCTATTGAATATATTTCGCGGATGCCAAGGATTTTTTCAATCGCCACACAAATCGCTTTTGGTACCTTTTGAACGGTTAACTCGTGCAATCCACCGGCAAGGCAATAGATTTTTTTTCGCAATTCTAAATCCATCTGCTTTGCAACATCCTGAACCGGGATTTGAATTTGATTGATGTCCTTTCCGAGCGTTGAAACTATTTTACCAATAAATTGATCGATACCGAACCATAGTTTAGGGGTAGTTGAGCTATTCAATTCATTGTATTCTGACAACAACATATAATCGGCCCCGGACAACTGTAATAATTTAGAGCCAAGGAAATGATAAATCTCGTCAATGGAGTTAAAATCCAATAGTTTAAATGAGCTATTGGCAAGTAATAAAAGATCATCGGTTTTTTCCTGAAGAGATTTTTCACTTGTAAGCAAGGCTGCTTCGGTGTGTTTCAGCTCGGCATATAACAGTTCTAATTCTATTTGGTTTAATTCCAGTTCATGAAAATGGTTTTGAGCTGTTGTATCTAAAATTTGCGTTGCTGGTTTTCGTTGCCTGATTTTTAACAGTTCTTCTGCTTTTTGGCGAAACAAGGATGCAGCGAAATCAAAGTTAGTTGTCTTTTTCATGGGTCGAATCAATAATTCTCTTTTCACCTACAGTCGTTTTGATTACATCAATTGCTTCGATAATTTGGCATGAACGAACAGGTATGTAACTAAACGCTACAAATATAGTGTTTAATTTCGATTATAAAATCAGATGAAGCAGACTCACCTAATCGGTAGAAATTCTTGATTCTCCGTTGACCTGGCGTAGGGTTAAAAAAAAAAGGTTCCCAATTAATCTGACTTATAATATTTTTTTTGGCGATCAAGTTCAGGGTTTCAGTTCGCCAAAGTCACGGTCTGTGAGGTTTTTAATCAGTTTCATTGCCTTAAGTGAAGATTGATGAACCAGACCAGCATATTTCTCAAGACCTTCTAAATCATTATCCCTGGCTTGCTTAACGAGCAACTCGCTATAACCAACAACAGAGTTAAAGCTACTTTCTATGTCGTTAACAATGACGGAGATAAGTCTATCTTTTTCAGAGTTGAGCTTTTCGATTTGCTCATTTGCTAAAACCAGTTCTTCGTTCTGTAACTCTAGTTCTATCTGATGCACTTGTAGCTCATGGATTAATTTCAAAGCATCGGCCTCAGGCATCCACGATCGCAACGCGTTTTTGGTAGAGGAGAGTTTTTTTACAATTTCTTCAGCTTTATTACGGATTTTATGCAGATCGTTTGGTGGGTTAATGGTCGGTTTCATCTCTCAACGATTTTAAAACTACAATTACCGGAACATCCTCTAATTACAACTTACTGTATTGGTACGATAATGTTTCCGGATTGGGATTATTTTTAGCAGGACAAAGATAGTGTATAATCGATGTTTTTCTACAGAAAATGGAACTAACTTTTAAAATGCTTTTTTATCATGTTAGTTAATTGATTCCGATCAATTGGTTTGGCAATATAATCGTTGCACCCTGCGGCAATTGTTTTTTCGCTATCGCCAACCAATGCATAAGCGGTTTGAGCAATAATGATGATGTCCTTATTGAATTGCCTGATTTGTCTGGTTGCCTCATATCCGTCCATTTCGGGCATTTTGATGTCCATCATCACCAAGTCAATATCAGGATTATTTTGGCATGCTTTCACGGCTTCAGTTCCCGTTCTGGCTATAATCACTTCCTTGCTCACGCCTTTTAGCGCCAACGTTATAAATCCTTCTGAGGTGGGGTCGTCTTCGGCAATTAGGATTTTCAGTTTTTTAACCTGGAGGGGAGGGTAAACCTGAGTTTGCCTTTTCCGTGGCTCGATTTGCTTTTCTACTTCAACCAGGTACGGAATTGTAAAGAAAAAGGTTGATCCCACGTTTTCCTGACTCTCGACCCATAATTTTCCACCCAACAATTCCACATAGGCCTTGGAAATGGACAATCCCAAACCTGCACCTTCATAATTGCGGTCCAGCGATTCGCTGCCCTGCCTGAACCTTTCAAAAACGATTTTCTGCTTGTCCTGATGAATGCCTGTTCCGGTATCCCTAACATAAAACTGTATATACGAATCATGATTCGTATATACAGCTTCATACGAATCATGATTCGTATATACAGCTTCATACGAATGATTCGTATATACAGTTTTACACCCAAATTCTATTGAACCTTTGGTGGTAAACTTGATGGCATTTTTCACCAGGTTGGTTAAAATGGCATATATTTTTTCACGGTCGGTTTGTACGATGGCCATCTTGTCGGTCAATCCATTGTTTAATAACAATTGTACCCCTTTCTGTTCTGTTTCAGGATGGAAAAAGGTGTAAATGTATCTCATCTGTTCATTTATATTGGTTGCCGATATATTCACTTCCATGAGTCCCGATTCCACTTTTGAAATGCTGATGATATCGTTTATTATATTGAGCATCCGGTGGCCGCTTTTCTCAATAATATCAACATACTCCTGCTGTTCTTCACCAGTCAGCCTGGGCTCTTTTAACAACTCGGCAAACCCCAGGATACCATTCATCGGTGTCCTGATCTCGTGGCTCATATTAGCAAGAAAGGCAGATTTAAGCCGGTCGCTTTCGATGGCTTTTTCTTTGGCAAGCTTTAAGTCTTGATTGCTTCTTACACGTTCGATAAACAAACCAATGCTACTGGCTACAATTTCGAGTGTTATTAAATCGTCGTGAGTATAGGCATCCTTATTTTTGTAGTCCTGGATAACAATCACGCCGATCACTTCTTTTGTGGAGGAATCAACCAACGGGGCGCCCACCCATACGGGTGAATATTCTCCAATCAAGGTAAAATCCAATTCTTTAAAAAGTTCTTTTTCGGTTTCTTCAGTTATCAGTCTGCCTTTTCCCGTTTTTCTAACGAAATCTGTTAAGGTGCCTTGAAGCGAAAGTTTCTGGTCGCTCTCGAAATTATCGAATTCATCCACAAAATAGGGGAAGGTGTACTGATCGTGGGCTTTATCATATAAGGCAATATAAAAATTTTCGGCAACGATAAGTTGACTGAAAAGGGCATGGATTTTTGATAAATACTCTTTCAATCCGATGTCGTGGAACGAGATTCTTGTAATCTCAAAAAGAACACGCTGGATCGCTTCACGCTTCCTGCGTTCGGTTACATTCTTGATAACCACCATCTCTGAATTTTTGCCCAGAAAATCAATAAATGCAACGGTAATTTCAACAGGTATTAATTTACCTGATTTCATCCTGGCTACCAATTCAAACTTAGAAGGCACCTCTTGTCCACTCTTCCTTATCTTATAAAAAGATTTCACCTTGGCAACATCTTTAGCTGCAATAAAATCAGTAAAAGGTTTCCCAATAATCTCATCTGGTTTGTACCCTGAAAGTCTCATCAACTCGCTGTTCACAAATATAATAATCCCGTCCTGTATGATAAAAATACTGTCCTTAGAGGCTTCAACCAGGGTCCTGTATTTTGATTCATTTTCCTTTAATTGCTTTTCCGTTTTCATTTGTTCAGAAACATCCCGCACGGTGGCCTGAAGGAAGGACTTCCTGGCCAGGTCGACTCTTGTAAGTAGCACCGTTGCATGAAAGGGTTCTCCATTTTTTCGTTGGTGCACCCATTCAAAGTAATGAGAACCCTCATGCATGGCCAATTGAATCATCTCTTTGGCTTTCTCAGAAGAAACTCTTCCATCGGGTTGTCTTTCAGGGGAAATTTCCCAGGGTTTTAACGAGATAAATTCTTGTAGGTTTTTCACTCTAAACAGTTCAAAAATAGCAGAATTACCAGAAGTAAAATTCCAATGGGGTGGTTCCAGCGTCATGATGGCATCTTTGGATGAATTGAATAATTTCCGGTATAGCTCTTCGCTGTCAATGATGGCTTGCTGTGCTTTTTCGAGTTCGATATCCGGTTCTTCCCAAAAGGAGACCATCAGTTCATGATGGTGATTTTCAGCTATTTGCTGAACTACCAAATGAACGCTCAGTTTTTTGCTGTCGTTGAGCCTGAATGCAATATTCTCATATTCGCCAGGCTCTAAAAATGTAGCCTCAAAAAAATCGGTTATTTTTATTTCTGATAAGCTATTAGCCTTCAATCCGAGAAGGTCAACAGCCTTATCGTTAAACTGAATGATTTCACCGGATTGTTTCGAAATCAAAAAAGAAGGAAAAGGTATGTATTTTAAAACTGATATTTCCATAAGTGCATTTCAATCCCTTCAAAGGTATCATTTTTTCGGTAGGTAATAGGTAGCAACAAACAATGTTGATCGATCAGAGCTTTAAAGTACCATACACTTTTGGCGCTCCATCCCGGTGTTTATTGGAATGATATACTGCTTAATAACCTCTCTTTTAATTTTCAACAGATGCAGAGCCTTGGTGTGGAGATCTAAATCGTGCAGGATATTTGATTTAGTGCCTTCAAACTTGTCCTTCAAATCAGCAAATAGTTGGTTATAATAGTTGATTCCTTCCTGTAGGTTATGTTCAAAAGTGGCCAAATACTCTTCTTGTTTTTTTGTCATAGATACCTTGGCTTCTTCCAGTTTATTTTTCAGGAAATCAATATACAGATCGAGTTCTTTCATGAACATGTTAGGGCGATCGGTACGCGTTATCACGTTTGCCCTTCCGTAGATATGATCCGTGATTTCTTTAAGGCTCATGATTTTTGAAAAATAGGCCATGTTAGGGCCCGGGCAAACTGAAACCCCGACTCCTTCCAGTTTGGTGTCCAATTGATTAACCAACAAAGCCGATGTTCCCAGTCCGACACAAATACATGATTTTTCCACGATGCGGTTAAATTTTTCCCGATATTGACCGGGAGCGAGGGCTTCCTCATCAAGTTCTTTTATTTTTGCACGTTGGTATTGGCGTGATGCGGTACAGATGCTTTTCTCGGTGAACTCGTTGTTTAGGGCCACATATTTTTTTGGACAAATACTACCTGGTTTCCCATTCTCCACCAGGGTTAGCCTCTCGATATCTTTGGTATTGCCTCGCAGGCTGTTAAAAGGAACACCTAAGGGGGAAATATTACTTAGATAAAGATCACATTCCTGCGCTTCTATTAATTTGCTGATGGTAGCATCATCAACGGAGGTTACCTCAGGAACAAGTAAAAATGGTGTTCCCCAACCCACCGAATCCACCTCATAATGATCCAGTAAAAATTGATGTTCTTCTGCAGTACCCACGCCTCCCTGGGCGGAAATTTTTACTGGCAATACATTACTGGGTATGGGGCGGTTCTTGTTTGCAAGGGTCTGAACCAAAATATGGTAGATATCTTGAATTAACTCTTTTTTGTGTGCTTTAAACTCAGCTAAAATGGGCCCCATTAGAAATCCATCTGTTGCAAAGGCATGTCCACCACAATTTAATCCTGATTCAATCCTGAACTCAGAAACCCAGATACCTTTTTTAGCCAAGAACTTCCCCTGAATCAAAGCAGATCGGTAATCGCTTACCTTTAATGCAATCTTCTTTTTTATTGTTCCGTTTGCATCGGGATAAAAATCTTCGAATTTCTCCAGGTAGCTGTATAACCTGGGGTTCATTCCCGCCGAGAGCACAATGGTAGAGCATAGGTCGCTATTGGCAAATCCCCTGAGGGCGGCATGGGCGTCATTATATTCAATAGGCAGTTTCTCACCTTTCGCATAATTGTCCTTGTCAACTTTGGTCATGATATTGACGTCGATACTACCCCTGGAAAGGTTGCTGTTGAGCCAGGTTTTGATCTCACCTAAATTGAAATATTTTTCTGTTAAGCTTTTAAATTCTTGTTTTAAAGTCGAAGTATCGGGCAACATGTTGAAGAATTCCTTTAATTCGTTGCCTTTCCCGATAGCGGAATTTTTCAATTCTTCAAATTTCTTTTCTGCCTGATCGTTAATCAAATTGAGATAAGAGGTAATTCTTTTGGCCCTGAAATCATCTATTTTTTCAGTTATTTCCTGATAGGGGATTTCAAATTTTTCACAGTACATTTTTCTCAACTTCTCAAGAAGCATATCATCAACCAAGGAAATAACGGAGTCGATTCCATATTGAGAAACCTTTAACGGGGTGTCAATAGTAAACCCAATTCCCATAACCGGTATGTGAAACGAATGTGCTTTTGTCATAGTGGCAAATGTTTATATTGGAAAATGAGTGATTTTACGATCCTTCCCAATAAGGATGCAAAGATACAACACTTTAAGCCGCAAATTCTGATTGTGAAAAAAGATTTTATTGTCACTTGCTGAGTTTCCTCATCAAAATGCCTTTGCCGTTATCATAATAATTTAAAGCGACCCAAATGCCCATGCCACCAAAAATAACATACAAAGGCACAATCAAATAAAACCAATTATTAACCCTTAAGGTGGTAAGCAACAGCACTCCTGCCATGGATATAAGAACGCTGACAGGGGAAGTGCTGCCTTTCATTTGAAAAGTAGCGTTTATTTGCCGGGGAGTAAAAACAGACCAGAAAAATGACATGGCGATTAAAAAAAAGGCGGATGTGAAATAAAATGTTAGAATAAAACCTGCCTCGCCCCAGGAAATATAAAGCAATGGTAAAGTAATGCAGATGTCGGCAATTAATGGAAGGCTCATCAACCTGAGATGCTGCCAGAGCAATTGTTTAGCATCTCCGGTACGAATCTCTATATTCAACCAAATGGCCTTCCAGAAACCCCAGGTGTTGTTGAAAACATAGGTGTAGATAATCAAGGGAGAAGCAACTATCCAATAGAATAATTCCCCATTCATCAGGTGCTCTTCTTTCGTTTCCATTAAAAATATATCAACACCAAAAAATAAGACTTTTCCGACCATTGCAACAAGAAGCGGGCCCCTAACCTTGGGATTGTTGGTGATGAGTTTTAAATAAACCCCGCTATTTTTTTTTAAACCCCCATTGTGTTCATGCTTCTTAGGTTCAAGCTGATTGATTTCAAGAAAATACCCTGATACCAGCAACAACGCGACAACTAAAATGCCTGGCCAACTGCCAAAATCAACCAGGGTGATTGATAGCAAATACAACCCTGTTGCCAAAATTGCAACTATTACAAGCACAAGGAAAGCCTTCTTTTTCAACCTAAAGTCGATGAAATATTGTATCAGGCGCGTGAAAAGTTGTGATGATACCAGAACCAGCGATCCTGCCGCCAGGAAGACTATGTTGTATTCTCCGAGAAACACAGAGCCACTCACCAGAAACAACAGTAAATAAAAGAAATAAGGTGTAAAAAAACCATTGATAACAGAAAAAAGGTAACCATGCCATCTGGATAGGGGATAGGACAGCGGAAATAAAGCCTGTTGCGGTTTATAAGTTGGAAAAATCATTCTCAGGAGGGTGATGATAAAAATAATCAACAAGATGTAGTTAAACAATAGGTTAATGGTCAATTCGCCTACATCGCCCATCAATACCTGTTGTGAAAAAAGTGCTAACAACCAACCATAGAGTACGGAAGTTAATGCCAGCATTAAAAACAAAAACAACTTCAATGGATTCTTTAAATCCAGGAAACCGGATTTAATCTTTATCAACAGAAAATACCCCATCATAGCCAGTCTATTTTTTCCAGTTCGCTTTCGTTTGGTTTGAGTATTTTAAGCAGCGCGGCATCCAGCTCCCTGGTGCCATCGTTGGTAAACTCCTGTAAAGTAGCGTTATACACAAGCCTGGTTTGATCCAATACACCAATGTGTGTACTTACTTTTTCAACATACGACAGGTCATGCGAGGAGATAAAAATAGTTCGCTCCAGGTTGTGGTATTTCTTTAAAAAAAGTACCATTTGACTGGCTACCAATGGGTCAAGCCCCGAAAAAGGTTCATCGAGGATGAGTAAGTCGGGTGTGTGGAGAATGGCGGCACAAAAGGCCAGTTTCTTTTTCATTCCGGTGGAATATTTGGAGATCCTTTTCCGTAAATCCTTTCCATCTTCAAAGAAATACTGAAACAAGTCAGCAATTCGTTTTTTGAGAGTGGCAGTCGGAATCTGGTAGATTTTCCCGATAAAGATCATATATTCATATCCCGAAAACTCTTCTATGAGGGCCAACTCTTCACCCACAATGCCCATCATCAATTTGTCGACAGGTTTAAGCTGGCTGCTTTCCTTACCAAACACCTGCACGGTTCCGCTATCAGGTTTCAGTAAATCGAGCAGGAGGTTGATCAGGGTTGTTTTGCCGGCTCCATTCTTACCAAGCAGTGAATATACTTGTCCTTTTTCAACGGTCAGGTTAATCTGTTCCAGAACGGTGTTTCGACCAAAGTTTTTTGTAAGGTTGGATATTTGTATCATGATGCGCAATCAAATGCACTGCGAATGTAAGCGGTTTTAATGAAACGGAAAGGGCTAAATTTCAATAACCGTGTCTGATTCAAAATAAATATCCGGTTAATTGCAACGAAACATCAATACGCTCCTCCAAAAATTTAATCTCCACTATTTACACTTTCAACCAATTAATTGTGTATTTTTCGGTCGGTAATTTTTATTTACCTTTGAGTCAGGCATCTACCTACAAAAATGGTATGAATAACTTGGAGAATGGCAAGAAAGTAGTGTAAATAGGTCATCTCAAGCGTTTAATGGACAAATAAACCTGTTATCATGACAAAAAAAACAATTCATCTTGGAATCAGTATGGCGGGAGCCATATCTGCAGGCGCCTATACCGCCGGTGTTATGGACTACCTGCTCGAAGCATTCGAAAACTGGCAAAAAGCGAAAGACCTGCAACAGGAAGGCAAATTGTCGGGTATTCCCAAACACAACATCATGATTGATATACTCAGTGGCGCATCGGCCGGAGGAATGACGGCAGCCCTCACGGCCGCTGCCATCCATACAAATTTTGATCATGTTGCCCTCACTGATGTGGTTAACAACACGGATCGTTTAGCCAAAAACCCATTATACCATTCCTGGGTAGACCTGACTGAAGAGGATCATCGCGATATGATGAACCAGATGTTGTCAATTGATGATATTGAAAACGATAAGCAAGGAAACCCGGACAAGGAAGTCAGGTCGGTATTTAATTCAGGTTTTATTAAAACCATCGCCGAAAGGCATATCAACAACATGATAAAAGACAAGGATATACAACGGCCCTATTTTGCTGCTGATTTGGAGATATTTGCCACATTGACTAATCTGAGGGGAATTCCTTTTGAGGTGTCGTTTGGGAGTCCTTCGTACGCTCGTGTTCATCGCATGACCAGGCATTTTGATATTGCCCACTTTAAGTTAGGGTTCGAGCAAGAGTATAAAAAGGATGGAAGGATTCCTCTACACTTCAATGATGCCGAAGGATTAAATAAAGACCTGCTCGTTCAGTCGGCCATGGCTACAGGAGGTTTCCCCATCGGCCTTGAGCCACGTATCATTAAACGACTGGGTAAGTATATCAAGGAAAATAAATACCTAAACCTTGGAAATCGTCCCGATTTACATACGGTGAACCCCATTGATGAGTTTATGACCCTGAACGTAGATGGTGGAACCATCAACAACGATCCTTTTGAGCTCACGCAGGAGATGTTGGATGAGCGGATGAATGTAAGCCTTTCAGGTGGGCGAAAAATAAAAGCTTCTGAATTTGAATCAGTTGTTTTGATGATCGATCCTTTTCCAAACCACAGCGATTTGCCTGATACAAATTACCGCCCTTTGAGAGCGTTTAAGTTTATCATTTCGCAAATCTTATCCGCGATGCTGGGAGAGTTGAGGATGAAAGAAGAGGTGCTGAAATCAGCCTATGGCAATGAAGATTACACCAAGTTTCTCATTATCCCTTCGCGTTCAGGAGCCAACAAAGAAACTGAAAATTATATCGCCTGTGGTTCTTTGGGAGGATTTGGCGGGTTTTTCAACAAAGATTTCAGGAAGCATGACTTTCTGCTTGGGCGCAGGAATTGCCAGCAATTTCTAAAAAAGCATTTCAGTGCCCCGGTTGATGCCAACAATCCGATATTGGCCTATGGTTACGAAGGTATTGAAGATCAATACAAAGTGTGGGTTAACCAAAGAGATTATTTTCCTTTATTGCCCGACATCAGAGTGAAACAGGATGAAATATCAGGCAGTTATTCCATTGTTTTTGTTGAAGATTTTGAAGAAACAGGTATTAAGTTCCCTGAAATTAAACTAAGCTATTTATTGGGCCTGCAAGGGGATTTGGAGAACAGGATATCATCACTCATTTCAAATATCACCAACGGTGAAGCTCCCGAAAGGGAGAAAAATGAAAACGATATTGTTAAACGCCTCCGTAAAAAACCATGGTACGATAAACTACTGGCTACGACTCTTTACCAACCTCTCACAGGATTGTTGCTGTGGTTTGCTAAAAAGAAGGTGAAAGGCATCCTGGCACGGAAATTCATCGATATTGTGGTTGCCGATATGGATAAAAACGGGTTGTTGGTAAATGATAAAAAATAAGAAAGAGTAATTATAAACGATTGTATATCAACTAAATTATAACAAAATGGCTGGAAATAATTCAACAGAGCACATTAATGATGTAATGAACAATAATGTTGCTCAACAAAAAAATGTCGCAGACCAGGAAGAAGCGATTATAAAACTGAACTTTCTAAATCGAGAGAATAGAACGCCAATGGTTTAAGTTAAGTTTTGTAATCATAACCGGAAATAATATATTTAGATGATGCATAAAATTTATCGTTACAGGAATTTGTCCTTTAAGGTGCCAGATGAAACAGAGGTTCTGCTGATGGTTGAATTTATATCGGATGGCAATTTGGGACATACTGCAATCAATGTCCCCGGATCCGGCGATTCTGAGATTGAAAACTCAGGGAGCGTAAACATTGGAATAGGAAGCAACCTCAGGGGCGACAAAACTACCGTTTCCACGGAAGTGGCAAATTTGATTCCCCAGGAAGATGAAATCAGGGTTGCTTACCGACTTAACGGGCAATTAATTAAAGAGCATGTTAACCTCAAATCAGAAGCTGACAAGGTCAAAATCATCCTTTACATTAAATTCCCGGAACCATGAAACTCAATATAGTATGTTTCCTCCTGGCTTTGTTACCTGTATGGTTAACTGCGCAGGAAAAACTCAGTAAACTCCTGCCTCCTTCTTCGCCTGCATCGGGTATTTTGGGATTACAACCTACTACCGTGTTGGCACCCAAATCGTATCAGGCATTGGAAACGGCACTCTTTTCTAATTTCAACAACAACAGCGGTTCAATTGTCCCAAATGATTTCGCCCTGGAATTTACCCCTTACTGGACACAAAACCACTCACTTAGTGTTGACGAATATTTATATCCGAAAAGTTCAATTGACCAGGTTATCAGAAATTCATCCTTTTCAATCGCCTCGACACAGTCTTTTCTATTGGGCGACAGTACCTTGTCCAACGCGCTGGCTTTTGGGTACAGGACAACCTTTTATTTCGGAAATAATAAAGACCGCGAAGCGGTTGAACTATTTACAAGCCAATTAAGCATGGATCAAAAAGTTGAATCTAAGATTGTTAGCGAGGCAGAATATCTCATTGAAAACAAAAAAACTGCCAACCAAAAAGAGTTTATGGCGGCAATCAGGAACACCATTATAAACGCCGTTTATGAATCAGGTAAGTATGGCAGATTGAAGGAAGCGGAAGAGTTTGCGGAAGACATCCTTGCAAAATCAGCTTTAATTCCTCCGCTTGATACCGCTGCCCCCGATCCTTTTCTTGACAGCTTGTATTCGCTTATAGGCCAAAAGCTCTCCACGGAAATCGTATTTAACCAATTCAAAACCTATGTCCTTGAGCGTTATGGCTTTAGCCTGGATGTAGCCTACGCGGGAGTGCTTAATTTTCCGGCAAACAAGTTTGAATCATCGTATATAGTACGTCAATCTTTCTGGGTTACACCTACTTACCGCTTTAAAGACAAACTGGGTTTTTTGAAAGTGATGGGCGTAATACGTTACGAATGGTACAATACGGGCTATTATAACTCTTATTTTAACGGAGTTAAAACCTATGAGAATAATTTGGACTATGGCCTATCAGTAGCTGGTGAGTTCATGAAATTCTCGTTAAGCATTGAACTGGTTGGACGAAAAAGCCATTCGGAATTTCCGGCTGGGAATGATGCGGAAGGGAACGCGTTGTACAGAAAAGAGCAGAATACTGATTTTCAATACATAGCCTCTTTTAATTACAACCTCACCGATCAGGTAGTATTGAGTTATAGCTTGGGCAATCGTTTTGAACCCGTACTGAACCACCATAACACCCTTGTATCACTCCTGATGTTGAATATAGGGTTTGGATCTCCTGCAAAAAAGGATATTGACTGGGAACAATAAGTTGTTGCAACAAGCATCGTTGATACTCTCCAATCCGTCTCGCGTGATGACTAAATGCAAATCATGTCGGTTCTCGAAATGCAATTTGTACCCGTTAAAAATTAGCCGAAAACGCCTTAACCATTCCAATTTTGACTATTTTTATCGACTTGTAAGAGCAGGTGGTTTAGGAGGTAATCCTGCCAAGCTGTCGATGCAGGAAATCCATCTATTTTAAAATCGATCGGGATAAAATCTAAATTTTGGGGAAATAATATGGTCACTTATTCGTTTTTAAATTTGTGGTTTTACTGCTTTTTTTTACACCTTTGCTGATGTGCCATCGAAAAATAACTTAATTTAAAATACCCATGAAGTACGCAAAGATTTTACTCATAATAACCATCGCTTTTTCTGTCAATTCTTGTAGTAAGAAGTCTGATTCCAAGCATTTAAAACTTACTTATATCGACAAGATGGTTGAGGCACCTGCCAATGTTTCCATCATTTTCAAGGTAAATGATGCGGTCAATTATCCCCTTCCGGGATTGGTGGAATCCAACTTTGAGATTTATGAAGACGGGAAACTTATTTCTGAATTTGAGGCAGCCCGTAAGATTCAGGACAAACCCGAAAAGTTTAAATTTAATTTACTCTTGTTGTTGGATTTAAGTGGTAGCGTGCTCGATAGCAGCTTAAACACGTTAAAACAAGCCAGCATTAGTTTTATCAATTCGGTGATGCCCAACGAAACAAGTTCTGATTATCAGGAAATATTGATGTCCGTGAAATGGTTTGATGGTGAAAAAAATATCCATGACCTGGTAGATTATACCTTTTTAAAATCTACTTTAACCAGCAGCATCAATCAAATTGACAACAATATATCATCTGATAACTCAACCAATCTTTACGGAGGCATCATACAGGGAATCAGCAATATAGATGACAGGGTCACCCTTTACGCGGAAGCCGGCATTATTTCTGCCGGTGCGTTGATCACCTTTACCGACGGAACCGACCAAGCTGGTTGGTACACAAGCAATCAGGTGACCGATGTAATCAACAAACGCGACCCTTCCATTGCCTTGTACTCCATTGGTTTGGGTGGCGAGATAGACAAAAAGGCACTGGAGAATTTTGGTAAAAACGGTTTTGAATTTGCCGAAGACTTAGGTGATTTAATCCCGAAGTTTGAAGCCATTGCCCAATTTGTGAAAGATGAAGCCAAGAGTTACTACCTGTTTGAATATTGTTCTCCAAAAAGATCCGGTACCCACTCCCTCAAAATACGAATAACTTCAGAGCAGGTTAGTGGCGACATGACCGAGACGTTTAGTGCGGAGGATTTTACAGGCGGATGTACCCTGGAGTAAATAAATTGGGGATTAATCCCTCATCATCACATTAACATAAGTCAGTTTCTTATCTGCGATGTATTTGCCGCCTTTGGCATTAAACAAATACCAGGGTGCTATTTTATTGAAAACCGGTAAACTACCTTTTCCCTGTAAACTTCGCCTACCTCCAACACCACACTTGGAAAATGCGCATTATTTGGAGCATCCGGGAAATTTTGGGCTTCCAGGGCAATACATGAACAGGGCATGATCGGATGTCCGCCCTTACCAATTGAAGTACCATCGAAATGCATGGCGGTATACACCTGAAGCCCGGGCTGTGTGGTGAACACTTCCACCGACCTGCCGGAAACGGGTTCCTTGACACGGGCCGCCAGAGCCAATTCCTTCCCCTTTTTATTGAGCACCCAATTGTGGTCGAGGCCACCAATCAATTTAACCTGTTGATCATTGCAATTGATCCGTTCGCTTAAAACGGTGGGTGTCGTAAAATCCATGGCTGTCCCCGAAACAGCCTTCAATTCGCCTGTTGGTATCGAATTCTGATCAATAGGGGTGAAGTAGTTTGCATTGATTTCCAACATGTGATCGAGTACATCGCCGCCTCCGACTCCCTTTAAGTTAAAATATGGATGAATCGTGAGGTTAATGATGGTTTTTTTATCGCTGACGGCCTTGAAATCAATCAACAATTCATTGTCATCGTTTAAGGCATATATTACCTCTGCTTTCAGATTTCCAGGGTAGTTTTCATCGCCATCCGCACTTAAAATAGAAAGCTGGTAGGCACATGTATAATCCTTCAGGCTTATTTCTATCACCTCCCACTGTTTTTTATGAAAGCCATCGTTTCCTCCATGCAAGTGGTTGGGTCCGTTGTTTTGAGCCAGTTGAACCCATTTTCCATCCAAAGCAAACCGTCCGTTGGAAATGCGGTTGGCAAAACGGCCACATATTGCACCCATATAAGCATCCCCTTTGGCACATTCTTCAACCGTATCATATCCCATTAAAACATCAACAAAACTGTTGTTTTCCGGAATTTTTACGGAAGTTAACCTTCCGCCTAAGGTGATAAATTCCACTACCAATCCATTGCGGTTGATTAGCTGATAGATTTTGTTGTTCATTGAAATGGAATTATTTGGATTTTTCCCCGGTTAGCAATTGTCATATTCCGGAAATGAAATTCCAGGGACATTACCAGAAAACAGTATACAACACCACCAAAACAATCATCATGATATAAGCACTGATATTGAAAGCCTTACCCGTTACAAAAGTTTCTCTTAACAGTGGAATGGCTTTGGGGTTATCGTCACCTTTACCAGTGGAAAGGGAAATCCCTACGATGATGACCATGGTAATGAGCAAGGTATAAAACATCTGGTCGAGAAATGGCATTTCGACAGGCAGGAATTTTAATGCCAATGCCACAGGAATGGAGGCCATAACACCCACAATAGCACCCTTTACATTGGTCTTTTTCCAAAACAAACCCATCAAAAATACAGCCAATATTCCAGGGCTTACCAGACCGGTATATTCTTGTATATATTGGAACATCTGTGGGATGGAACCCAATGAATTGGCGACAGAGGTGGCCAGCACCAACGCTACAAGCACGGTTATTCTTCCGGTAGTGACCAATTGCCTGTTACCGGCATTTTTATTGATATAGGGTTTGTAAATATCCATCGTGAAAATGGTGGCCGTTGAATTAAGCATAGAGGCCAAAGAAGAAACTATGGCAGCCGCCAGTGCTGCAACCACCAATCCCTTTAATCCAATGGGAATAAAGGTGCTGATGAGCCATGGGTAGGCCCTGTCAACATCAATACCACCGCCTGCTTTACCAAACACATCCGTAACCCCATCAATAGCAGCAGTTCCAACAGGTTGGGTGTACATCACGTAAGCAATGATACCAGGAATCACAACGATTAAAGGCACAATAAGTTTTAGAAATCCTGCAAAGGCGATACCCTTTTGTGCTTCCTTAAGGGACTTAGCAGCCAACGCACGCTGAATAATATACTGATTAAAACCCCAGTAATATAAATTGGCCACCCACATACCACCAATAAGCACGGCTATACCGGGCAGGTTTGCAAACTCAGGATTGTCCTTTTTTAAAATCATGTGAAACTTGTCGCCCGCCACCTCATAAATATGAGTCAATCCGTTGATAGCACCACCATCAGGTGTTACATGTTCCAGTGCAATGAAAGTGGTGATCAATCCTCCGATAACCAATAATGCTACCTGGATGACGTCAGTCCATGCCACGGCCGACAATCCACCCCAAACGGAATAAGCTGCAGCAAAAAGGGCCAGCCCGATCATAAATGGAATAATGGTTTCTCCGTTTCCTACACCCATTACGGTATCCAGGGCTTTGGCACCCAGGTAAAGTACCGATGTCAGGTTGACAAATACAAACAATCCTATCCAGAAGACCGCCAGGATGGTTTTTAAGGTGGTGTTAAAGCGTTTTTCAACAAATTCCGGAATGGTGTAAAGCCCTTGTTTGATAAAGATGGGCAGGAAATATTTTCCCACAATAATCAAAGTAATAGCTGCCATCCATTCATAGGAAGCGATGGCCAGACCTGCCGCCATTCCCGATCCCGACATGCC
Source organism: Bacteroidetes bacterium CG18_big_fil_WC_8_21_14_2_50_41_14 (assembly GCA_002771745.1). GTDB lineage: Bacteria > Bacteroidota > Bacteroidia > Bacteroidales > F082 > UBA6244. The sequence goes on along the minus strand of PCUL01000237.1, from coordinate 817 downwards.
GATAAACTGCTCGGCCGAAATGTTGGCTGCAATCAGCGAAGCACCGATGGCCCACCAGGGAAGGGTTTTACCGGCTAAAAAGTAATCTTCGGCTGTTTTTTCTTCTCCTTTTTTCGTACGTGAAACATACAGGCCGACAGAAATAATTAATACGGCATAGGCTCCAAAAATCAGATAATCGAGTAGGGCAAAACTTTCATTCATCCTGTTGTTATTTTAAGTTCAACGGTTTCAAATTTCTCCGGCTAAAGATATTAAAAAAATCAAGTTCCTGTAATGGATAATAAATGCGTCCCATCTTCAATCACGACTTCTATTATTTGAGGCTTTTTACCCTCAGGGGTTTGGTATTTTTCATTAATCATTTTTTCAAACAAAGGTACAGCATTCCTTTCTACCAGGTTGATGGTGCAACCCCCAAAACCACCTCCCATCATGCGTGACCCGATAACACCGTTGATGTTGGAGGCTATCTCTACCAGTGTATTCAATTCGGGGCAACTCACTTCCAACTTATTCTTCAGTCCTTCGTGCGACTGGTACATCAGTAGGCCAAATTCATGAAAATTATGATGTTGCAAGGCTGAACAAGCCAGATCAACGCGCATGTTTTCTTCAACAATATAGCAGCTCCGCTTATATACATTGGTAGAAAATTCAGACCGATGCTCCCTGATCATGTCCAGGTTTGCATCGCGTAGCGAACAGACCCCGGGATAATATTGCTGTAATAAACTAACACACGCTTCACATTCCAGGCGGCGAATGTTATACTCAGAAGATGCCAACGCGTGTTTTACACCTGTATTTACCAATA
>PCUL01000133.1:2542-7574 GCA_002771745.1 Bacteroidetes bacterium CG18_big_fil_WC_8_21_14_2_50_41_14 | reverse complement strand
TGCTGGTTTCGACCCAAGTTCCATTGGCTCGGCTCTATACACCTTTCCTACCATCAACGAAGTTGCCGACATCGCTACTTTACGCATCGGCGCCACCGATGGAACAATTTACAAACTGGTAGGAGAAGCTGTTCTTACTTTTCAACAGACTTTCAGAAATCAGAAGTTTATTCAGGATGGAAGTCTGGCGGGTATTCTTATTGATGACCCGACCGGAATTTTTACTACCTCTTACAATGTTGGTGATGGTATAACAGGCATCATCGGTTCATTAACACTATTTAACGGGATGCTTGAGTTTGTGCCTGTAGCTGATCCGGGTGTTGCCACATCTGCCGGTAATGCAATTGTTCCTGTGATAATAACCGCGACCGAATTTTTAACCAACTTCGATAATTACGAGAGTCAGGTTGTGGAAATTCAGGATCTGATTTTTGCAGATGGAGGAAGTTCATTCGCAAATGGTATCGTTTATCCGGTAACGGAAGCTGGTTTAACGGATTTTAATTTCCGTACCACCTTTTTTGATGTAAATTATATTGGAACAACCATCCCTGTTAAAGCGGTAAACATTGTAGGAATCCCGAATGAACGTTTTGGAAGTGCTTACTATCTTACGGCCCGCGATGCAGCTGACATCACCCGTACCCCTGTGATTCCTCTGGGTACTTCAGGAATCATCCTGGCCATCCTATTAATTTCAGCAGTGCTGTTTATCAGGAGAGGGAAGTTGTTTTAATAACAAAATATGAGTATCCGGTTGTTTACCTAAACAGGGAATAAAGAGTTGTTATTCTTTGCCGTTGACTTCAGTCAACGGTTAAAAAGAAGATGAGACATTTGGGCTTTAGCCCTATTACCCATGTCTAATGACATTGGCTGTATTCACTAATCCTTTGGCTTTTTGTTTCAACGCACCTATATGATGATTTTCCCGCTGTCGTTTCACCTCCGCAAGCACGAGTCGTTTTTCAATATCATTCACCGCAACAATATCTATTTCGTTTAAATTGGCTTTTTCACGATCATAAAATTTTATAGACCATCAGTTTTATTATTGCAAAAGTAATTACCGTAATGACCGTTGCGTTAATGCAAAGTTAAGTTGAGGTTCAGACAACCTAATCCTTTTATTAAAATTTTTGATCCTGATGCCTGGAAAATAGGGCAGTAGTATCCGGTCTCTAATTCACGACATTAACTAACATGTGCAATAGTGACCAAATATTCTCTGGCTTCCAGCATTGCCCTCTGGTAGGAAATCTCATTACCGCTGTACTCAAACAAGGACAAGTAAACGGAATCACTTTTAGTCTTTTAGTGCCCAAAGTAATTTCAATGTATTTTTGTCGATGCCTGTTACAGTGCATTCTATAAATTCTCCATCCTGCAAATTTTGTTCGATCATCTTTTTTTCTTTGTCACTAATTCGATAAGTGTTGTTTGAGATAAAAAGTTTTCCGTAAAATTTCCCTTCAACAATGTAAGTATTGGTTATTCGACCATAGTCGTCTTCCTTTTTTACAACCTCCACTTTTACAGTCTTATCAAGTAATTTTAGTTTATCGATAATATTGCTGTCAACAATATTTTCGATAGAGTTAGTTCTATTGATTATTTCAATTTTTTTTGGCCTTGGTTGTTGGGGTATATTTTGCTGCTTTCTGGAAATAATTACTTCAATTTCGTGTTGGAATTCCCATTTTAGTACTAATTCCTTGTTATGATGGTTGATATGGATTACTTCACAATTTATTATATCTCCGTTGCACAATTGTTTTACTGCATTTTTAATATGAGTTCGTTGAGCTCCATATATTGTTCTGGTAATAGGTAATGTTGCATTATACTTGTCGGCTATGCAATAGTTTATTACATTATCATTTATTTTAACTACTTTAACAGCGAAAATTTCCCCTATAAACTTGTCAATTTCCCTCGTAAGCCATTCTTTTAATTGGGAATTGATTCCTAAAAGTGGTTGCTTGTTTTCGTTGTACCCCCAAAAGGTAGTTTCAATAATGTCACCTGTTTTTGTTTGGTTAAAAGCTTCATCTGTGTCAAAATTGTCTTTATGTAACATTCCAACGATTGAGCCACATTCCCAATTAAAATTATACCCAATATCTATAAATAATCCAATGCTTGTTTTTTGAATAATTATCCCTTTATAATTCTCATTTTCAATTAAATCATATTTTTTAAACTGAGGAATTTCACCATTAACAATTATTGATAATGGGGTTTTTTCAAAATGATAGATTTTGCAAAAGAATATTTTTCCTTTAAAGGTTGGGAAAACTGCTTGCCATGAATCAATATTTCTATATTTCCAGGGCATATGCAAATAGGAGACAAAACCGTAAAGCCCACCTATTTTGATAATAAATCCTCTTTCCCTTATATCGGCAATTATAAAAGGCAGGTTCCCTCCATTTTCAATCTGTCTTTCTATACCATCTACAAGTTTTGGCAGATAATCATCCTGGAGTGTTGGTTGATAATTTTTCTTGTTTGAAAAATGTAATTTCCAATTAAAATTAAGCTTTAACTTAAACCAATCTAATAAATTCATGTTATTTACAACGAGTTTTAACTAAGCATTACAGCGGTAAGTATGCGAAAAACAAGTAAGTCAGAAGCACAAACCTCTCAACTTACAAGAAAGTTGAAAAAAGACTACAAATCTTGATGCGACGGCTAACCCGCTTATTTTTTATATCATTTGTGGCCGATATGAACTGATCACAAGATGTTGAAGTCTTTGAAGAAACTCCGAAAATACAAAAAAATTTTTGGATAAGGGCAGAGTTGTTTTGGTGATTTATTTTTGGGGCGATGGGGTTTATGAAAATCTATCCCACTTCTAAAACCTGTCCGACTTAGTCGTGGAATGTCGTTCAATATTTAATTCGGTTAATAATTTAATCCAAAAGCCCAAAAGGGTATAACATTGAGGTAACCAAATTCTATATGATATTCGTATTATTCAGATATACTTTATCAACCTTTCCCATCCCTCGAATACCACTTGTTTCATTGCTCAACTGACTGCTAAGTCCCGCTTGCTCCATATATAGAAAATAATCGTCCAAAGAATTTCGACTTACGTTAATTATTTCAGCTATTTTGGTGAAATTTGGTTTAAACGGGACACTTTCAGCGATAATGGAAAGTAACCGTTGTATATGATAGACTATAGCACGAGCACCAATAATACCAATCATACGACTTTCCCATGATACACTTTCAAAAAATAACGATTGAAATCCGTTGTCGTATTTTGCAAAGGTGCTTCAAATTTCTGATAAAGTGTTTTCATTTTTTTTTAATAACCCATTTTTGCAAATATATAAACGCACAACCTAAACAACAAGTATTTATAATAATGCACAATAACAAGTGCGGAAATCTATGTTTTTGCTTGTGTGCAACGAGAGAACAAACCCAACTTTTGAAGGGATCTATTTATTACCAATAACAGCCTTTTATATTGGAAATCCAAAAAAAAAGCGGAAGGCCCTGCCTTCCGCTTTTGGTATCATCCTTCCCGGTTTTTTAACCCGGTGAAATTAACGGTGTTTTTAACACAATTAATCTTCCAACGCTTCCTTGTCCTCTGTATAGAGGGTGTAGAGCTTTTTGCCGCCGTAGGCTGCGCCCATGGTTAATAATATCACCAATCCGCTGCCTACAGGCGCGCCCCCGCCAATGGGGTCGCCACCTGGATCACCGCCTCCCCCGGGCGGGTCACCCGGGTCTTTGGACTGGGCCGTTATAAACAAGGGAAACATCAGCAGGGCTGCAATCATCATCGTGGAAAATATCTTCTTTTTCATGGCTATATTTTTTAATTGACAAATACTTTTGAAATTACCACGGAACCTGATCCTGCTACTTTTACAATCACAGTGGCGTTTTTAACATCCAGTGGTATTTTGGTAAATGTTGATGGAGCTAACACGGTATTCAGAATGATTCGTCCATAAACATCATATACCCAGATTGTTTTTGAAGTATTTGCTTCAGGATCCTCACTTCTAATAATGATTTCATTTTCAAAAGCATATACATGAAATCCAGATTTATCTCCAAGATTGTTGATGGTGGTTGCGGTTGGATTAAAATGCAATATAAAGCGGTTTGTATCGTCTCCCTCTTGACCTTCAAATAAATACGCGGGGTTTTCATTTAGGTCTTGTAGTGCACCTGTTTTCAAATCTTCCAGTAATACGTTGACATCAGGGAGGGATTCCATGTTAGCCATTAACTCCTGTTCTCCGCTTTCACCTACTTTGAACATCACATCTACTGTTCGACCGGCTTCGGTCAGGATGGGCAATCCATCTATACCAAATTTCTCATTTTGCTCTGCCGCATAAATTTGAGGAGCATTTCCATTGAATGACATTATTTTCCTTGCATCTCTTCCGTTGTCGTATCCTTCGGTAGCATCGTCTGCAAAAACAATGGTTAACTGGTCGCTTTTCTCTCCTTTGATGGCTTTTAACCACATGTGTTCAGGAGCAGAAGTTGTGCCTTTGTAATAAGCTTGTGAACTATGCACCCTGGCATCCAAAGGAATGGTAATTGAAGCGGATGGTGATGTGGCTTGAACAAAAAATCCTTGTCCCATGGGGATGATTCCATCGGTCAAACTTCCAGCACCTCCGGCCCAATCTTTATAAGTTGCTCCATCCCATACCCAAATAGTATTGGTGATATCTGTTAAAGCCCATGTTCCAAGATCCCAATCAAGCGGACTGGCAAAAGGGTTACCAATCAGGTTGTAACAAAGGGGTTCTGCACCTGAAAAACTTAATGGTGGTGCAGTCGCTGTTGTTAATGTTAAATCCGTGGTCTGCAACGCTCCATCAAAACTGACCGTTACATTGTTGCCCGATTGCACCCAGATTTCAAACCCTGCTCCTGAAGGCAATGGAGTAGATAACGAAGTGATGGGGTCATGTGTGTTGTCTGTTTCATCATAGCTGTTTAACCAAACGTCAGGCGTTCCGTTAAAATAAAGGTT
>PCUL01000133.1:276-2526 GCA_002771745.1 Bacteroidetes bacterium CG18_big_fil_WC_8_21_14_2_50_41_14 | reverse complement strand
TGTGTGGAAGCCGACATATCGTGCCACATACCTCCGGTGATATAGCGCTCTACTATCACATTTGATCCATTCATTCCATAAATGGTACCATTATCAATCAAAGAAGCCGTTCCGGTTGCATCTGATTTTAAAGTCAGCGTGCAACCTGTTAAATCAATCTTCGCATTGGGAATAGTGAGTTGTTTGCCTGCACCAAGAATCATATTAAACGTTGTGGTGGAAGCGACTCCATTTCTAAGCGCTGCTGCTGTAGTACTTGTATAGGTAAGCGTTACATCCTGATCAATGGTAAAATTGGTTATGTTATTGGTTGTGGTGAATTTGGCAATCCTTGAAGCGATAAATGAACCACTTCCGCTTAAAAGACAGGAAGTTCCTTCTATGTCGAAACCAATTACATCTGTTGGGCCTCCAACGGTACCATCATTTAAAAAATCACCATACACATAAACAAAACAAGCCCCGGTGCTTGAATTGGCATAAAGGGTAGCTCCGGTTTCAACGGTCAGATTTTTAGCTGCACCATTGTAATAACTAAGAGGAACCGTTACCAAATGACCTGTCTGAATGGTGACATCTGAATTAATATAAACCGGTATTTCAGCAGTGGACGGCACCCAGGAAGAATTATCACTGGAGATTTCCCAGGTCGCAAATGCATTCCAGAGGTCTGAAGCCACAGACCTGAAATAAAGAGGAAGTGTTGTGGCAGTTTGTTGTGGAACAATGCCATCAGTTTTATAATTAACAGCAGCTCCCGATCTATTGTAAGGATACACTTTAAAGTAATAGGTGGTGAAAGGAGTTAAACCTGTATATTGAAAGGTTTGTGTACCAGAAGCCACATTTTGCACCAATGTACCATTGGTTTCTGCCACGCCGTCAACAGGCGCTAAAATATCATAATAACCAACAGCACTTCCTTTTATCAAATAACTGCTCACATTAATTTATTGGGGACTAGGCAAAAAATTTGGTTAGTCTAAAGAGGAAGAAAGTAGTATCAGTTACCCCTCTTAGGTTCGCTCTGAAGAGTTTGATTTTTGAGTTAAACGATTCAGCATTTGCATTTGTATTTCGGTTATTGAAGAAGTTGAGAATATTTCCCAGATTGTATTTCACCGTATTTGCTACAGTATTGAATTCTTTTATTTTGAGCAGGGTCGTTTTTTCGATCCATTCGTTAAACCTGCGTCTATCCTGGTCACGAGTGGTCAGTTCGTTGATGCTTCTAAACTCTTGAACATGTTGATAGGCAGTTTTGATTTCAGGGTAATGACTAAAAAGTAGCGTTGCTCTTTGTTGCTGTTTTTTAGTCCATTCAGAGGATTTTTTAGCAAGGATATACCGGCAACGGGCTAGGAGTTGTTTGGGGGTATCTCCATTGTTAAGTACAGTAGCAAAGTAGCGGATTCCTTGTTTTTTGGCCTCCTCTATGGCATTATTTTCATTGTCAAGTTCTTTCCACCTGTATTTACCCTAAGATGCTGTAAAGCTTCCATGGCCAACCTGACAACGTGAAAACGGTCGGTAACCAATGTGGCGCATGGGAATGATTACTTAACCGCAGACTCCATGTTTTTAGCCATATCCAGGGTTACTTCCTTAACTTTTTTTCTCAAATCCATTGGTAATTTTTCCAATACATTGATGATGTCTTTTGACAATGTTCCTTTTATACAGGCAACCAAAGAACCACTTTCTCCTCTGCCATTTTTATTGGTGACAAAGGTATAAAGTTCTCCTTGTGAGAGTGATACCTCATCTATACTCTGACACTCACCCATGTTTTCTGGAAAGAGCAGGTAATCCTCTGCATGTGCCTTTTGCTCCCAGTCCTTTAATCCGCTACTATGCTTCTTGTATTGTCTGCGCAGCTTATCTGGTTTTACAACATAATAACTTGCAATATTGCTAATGGTATCTTCCCAGATCTCTACCTGTACCTTTTAAAAAAGCAGAGAGTTCTTGAGTTAATCTCGAACCGTCTGCAATTATTGAGTAGTTATTGTATATAACCTGGTTGCGGTGCACTTTATGACGCCGCCGCCTTCGCTTTATTGCCAGGTATACCGCTTTGCCACGTATGGGAAAATCCTGAATTAAAGTTACCGGATAAAACCCTTTTGATTCATATAAGCCCGAATCATAACCTTTGGGAAGACTGTTAATCTCTTCCAATTCTATTTGTAGTACCATCCGCTTTTTCGATACTTCCCCTAATTCTTCTACATTAGTTATCCTAAAATG
>PCUL01000133.1:0-132 GCA_002771745.1 Bacteroidetes bacterium CG18_big_fil_WC_8_21_14_2_50_41_14 | reverse complement strand
CGCGCCTGCCTGGCCCGGATTTCCTGCCGAAGGCAAGGTAGGCAGGGATGGAACGGATGATCAGGGATTTTAATAATGAAAATAGCAACAGAGTAGCGGAGATGCAGAGTTAAAACTTAAAACCATTCTTTG
>PCUL01000321.1 GCA_002771745.1 Bacteroidetes bacterium CG18_big_fil_WC_8_21_14_2_50_41_14 | reverse complement strand
TGGTTTTCATGATTTGTGTCATCTCCTGCGCCGATTTTTTTACAGAAATGAAAATGCTTTGCCTCGGCAGTAGGATTACGTCTGGTCCTTTAATCAACGAAAGAATAAACACCGAAATTACCGCCAAAATCCCGATAACAGGTATCACATAAGCAAATGCCCATTGGTTCAGGTCGAGTAAATACCCATAAACGAAGGTTACCACCAGCATCAATAGCTTATTCACGGAAGTGGCATAACTATAAAGTTTGCCGAAATTCACATGTGTGTAATTGATTTTTAAAAGGAAATTGATGCTGGGATAGATCACGATGTTCCCTGCAAAATAGATTAAAAACAACATGAGGTAAAGGTGATGGTACACCGGGTTGATGGCTATATTTTCAGGGGCATGTGGAAAAAAGAAGATAAGCAACAAAGGCAAACGGGTAAGCAAAGCGGTAATTCTCAGAAGTTTTTTCCGGTTTTCAATCCGTTTTAGCATCTCGTTGGCCACGATAAGAAATAAAAACACCATCATGCTAAACTGAAACAGCAACCCCATTTGGTAGTTTGACCCTCCCAGGCTCTTAATAAAGACAAACTCATTCAGTGCCAACACTCCCAGTACCACACCTTCGATGATCATGTAAATGAGATGTAGTTTAAAGGTACTTTTTTCGTTATCGTTCAGGGACATGGCTTAATCGTTACAGTATAAAATGAGTTGCAAAAGTACGAATGTGGTGGTTAAGAATTCAAAATCCATTTTATTAAATCAGTTGTTTGGAATAAGATCTGAGATAAAAAAAATGCTGATACATGGCCATCTTTTCGAAAATTTTTACCATTTGATGAGTGAAGGCTCTTCATTATTAAACAAACCAAGCCTTCTACGATTCGGAGCAATCAGGTTCAACTCAATAGTTATCAGCTTCTCTAATGCAATTACCATTTACTATTTGAAAAATATATAAATAGCGCGGTGTTTTTTTTGCCTTAAATACATTTTACTAAATTTGGCGGTATTTATGTGAACAATTATTTTTTTACAGATATACAGTATGTAATTGCAGTATGTTACTCCAAAGCCGAAAAATGCTCAACGGCTGTAACATTTCATTTTTAAATGAATATAACTCCATTACCATTGTATTATAAACGTTGTTGTACCAAACCAAAATCAAATGAATATAATTTTACGCTTTTCCAAACGTAACAAACAAAATATCGGATTAATCAGGCAATTCAAGGGATTTATATTATTCCTGTTTATGTTTACGGGATTTTTTCCAAATCAGGCGATTGGGGAGGGATCGAAGGAGTTGTATAACAATGGTAGTCCTACCTATTTATTGCTGTGCAACGATAGGGAATTTAATTGTTTCAGCACAGGAGGAGACCGAATTAAATTTGCAACTTATGAATGTTCGGAAGAAGAACGTCTCTATTTTGAAGTAGCCGACATAAATGAGGTTGTGTATATGGGATTTAAAGGATCATTTGTAGGATTTCCCGGACCTCCAAGCGGCAGCAAAATTGTTTATCAAATAAAGAATTTGGCTGGTGATATCGTTCAAACGGAACAAGATCTGCCTACTTCGGGAATTGGATATATTTCTAATATAGCACAAGCAGTTGCGGGACCTGGAATACTCTTTTTAGGTGGTTATCCTGAATTAACGTTTCTTCCACCAGAGGCAGGTAAATATTACATAGAATTTAATCTAGTCGAACCAAGTGGACCAAGCTATGTAACTTATGAGGATGTTTTCTCAATCGACCTTATTGATATTAGCATCGCTGACCAGGCAGGTACTTCCGGTGTAATTATACCCGGAAGAGTTTATTCAAAAGCGTGGCAGCTTAGAGAAACCTCAAACTCAGACGCTAAGTTTTACGTATTTTCGGATGATGGTATAGTTACTTCTTTGGAATTAAATAATGTAAACGGAGGGTATTGGGTTACGTATTGTAATCAAAATGGTTTAGGAACAACCTCTTGGGATTATCAATCTAATTTTGGAAATTATTTTGTACCACAGTATAAGGTCTTTTTAAATAATCCTGATGAAAATTTGTATCCATCAGGCGCCCTCGGAAGTATTATTGGTGCAACAGCCGTTGCAAATACCAATTGCGACGGAACTTTTGACTTTTTTGTAGAAGTTGATAAGGCTGGCAAAGTTACGATTGAATTGACTTTTCCGAATGATCCTGTTTATACCCCTGTAACCGATTTAACTGCTGATGTGGAAGCCACTCCCGTAATAAATCAATTGCAATGGGATGGCAAGGATGGTAGTGGTGTTGATGTTCCTCATAATACTGTGGTTGCTATTTCGATAAGCTACATTAATGGACTTACCAATCTTCCCCTGTATGATGTTGAAAGTAATAATAGTGGATTTTCAGTTAACTTAATTCGACCCTCTGGTGGAAGTGAATTAAATGCATACTGGGATGATTCAAAAGTTGGAGGGTCAACAAATACAACTGGTTGGACCGGACCCGGGTGTCACCCTTGGAGTAATGGAAATGAAAGTACAATGAATACATATTGGTACAATGTTTCCACAACTACATCAATACCAAATATTGCGGAACAAAGATTGCCCCAAATACTAAATTTGGATCCAGCCACTCCCACCGAAGTGTGTCCGGGTCAAACAGCTGAATTTACAGTTATTGACGATCCTAATACAGATACCTACACATGGACTTATGATGGTTCAGATGCCACCCTGACCTGGGTGGACAACGTAGCCACCATCGTTTTTGGGTCCAATGCAACAGATGGAAACCTAACGGTATATGGCAACAATAGCTGTGGGAATGGCCCCGTTAGTACTTTCCCTGTGAATGTCCTGCCTTCAGCTACCATTACCGCCGGAACCGATGGAAGTACGTGTACCACTACACCCTATTTTATTTTTGATGCAGATGCCTCAAATTGGAGTGCATTGGAATGGTCAACTTCTGGTGATGGTACTTTTGATGATCAGATTAATGTTGCAAAAACAAATTATAACCCTGGTCCCAATGATGTTGCTTCCGGGACAGTAACACTAACTTTGGCAGCTACACCCAACCTTCCATGTACAGAACAGGTTATAGACCAAATGACACTCAACATCGACCCGGCTCCTACAGCCTTTGCTGGAAATGATGACAACCTGTGTTTGGGGGGGTCGTACAGCTTGAGTGACGCTACCACCAATCACTCCAACAGCAGACTTTGGACTAACAACGGCGGTGATGGAACTTTTGATGATGCCACTACACTTAACCCGAATTATACGCCCGGGCCAAATGAACTTGCCGCCGGGATAGTAACCTTAACCCTTACAGCGAACCCTATTGCGTCATGTGCCGTGTCGGTTTCGGATAATATTGTGCTGGATATTCAGCCTGTGCCTCAGGCCGATGCAGGCGGACCCGCCACCATATGTGATATAGAAACCTATTCGCCACCTGCTTCTGTAAATTATGCTCAATCCCACCTTTGGACTCACAACGGTGATGGAAGTTTTGACGACCCGACGCTGGTTATCCCGGTGTATACCCCCGGACCCACAGATATCACCTCTGGAAGCGTCACCCTGACACTTACATGTACAGCCATTGCGCCATGTACAGACGATGTGAGCTCCAGCATGACTTTGTCCATCCAACAATCAGTTACTGCTTCAACAGGATTCGGTACTGATCCTCAAATTTGTGAAGGTGAAACACTTGCTTTGAATGGAACTGCCAGTCATCAAAATGCCGTTTTGTGGGACAACGGGACAGGGGATGGAACCTTTGGTGATCCAACCCAATTAATTACAGTTTATACTCCCGGACCACAGGATATTATCAATGGCAGTGTGGTGATAACCTTGACAGCCGATGCAACCTCACCTTGTGCCGACCCGGCCATTTCATCGTTCACTCTGGGTATTCAACCGGTACCGGTGGCCAGTGTTGGAACTGATGCAACGATTTGCGAGGTTGAAACCTATCCAATACCGGGTTCCGTAGCAAACGAAGAATCTTTTGTTTGGAGCAACAATGGTGGTGACGGAACATTTTCCGATCCAACGATTACCACGCCTGTTTATTCACCCGGTCCCGCTGATATTGCAGCCGGATTAGTAACCTTAACCCTGACCGCCAACCCCATCGGTCCTTGTGCCATACCGGCTGTTGCCAGCATGACGCTCACCATCCAGCATCCAGTAACGGCCAGTGCAGGCCCTCCTACAGCACTCATCTGTGAAGGGTTTTCCTACGCCATACCCGGAACCGCATCAAACTTTGATGCATTGCTATGGTCAGGTGGCGACGGGACATTTTCGGATGCCACCATTGCCAATCCCGCATATACACCTGGTCCGGTGGACATTGCTACAGGTAGTGTGACATTAACGATGACAGCCGATGCCATCGCTCCTTGCACAACCCCTGCAATCTCAAGCGTGGTGCTGAATATCCAGTTGGCCTGCTTTGCTGATGCGGGCCCTGATTTTATGAGCTGCGAGGATGTACCTTTCCAGATAAATGCATCCGATGCGGGGAACTACAATTCTCTGTTATGGACCCACAACAGCACCATGGGTGGTACTTTAATTGATCCGACGAGCCTTCACCCTACCTACGTTCCCGGTGCTGACGAGATACTTACTACGGTAACCTTAACACTATTTGCCACAGGCATTCCTCCATGTGCCGATCAGACCGATGCCATGGACCTGTTTATCGACCAAGGCTCCTTTGCAGATGCAGGTTCCGATGAAGACGCCTGCGTGGGTCTCCCCTATGATTTTTCCGGCAGTACAATCGTCCCTGTTCAGTACAATGGTAACATTATTAACTGGACCAAGGTCAACCCCGCCATCGACCCCACGGGTTATTTTATGGACTCTCATGTTGAAGTACCTGTTTATGTAGTGGGCGATTATGACCCCAATGTCACCTATCCCATCACCCTGGAGCTGAACATGGAAGTACTGAGCATCATTCAATGCCGCGAAAGTGACAATATGATACTGACCATCCAGGACTTCCAACCCGGGAGCGTCATCTCAGGCAACCAGACCATTTGCTACAACACCGTACCTACACCTTTGCAAGTCACTTCCCCAACAGGCGGGGTAGGCACCTACAGTTACCAGTGGCAGAGCTCCGTCGATAACATTACTTTTACAGATATCCCGGGGGCTACCAACCTCAGCTACCAGCCTGTAGCCCTCACCCAGACCACTTATTTTAAAAACATACAAAGCAGTGATTGTGGATTTAAAGAACCCCCGGTGATTCTTGTAAATGTTTACGATGAATATATTGCAGGTGGAATTGCTCCCGACCAGGTCATTTTCAATGGTGAACAACCTGCTGCAATTACAGCTTTAGCACCTACCGGAGGTAATACTAGTATCGGCAATCCCTATACCTATCAGTGGGAAAGTTCACTGGATAATCTCAGTTATACCCCGATAACCGGTGCGATTAATTTAATCTATCAGCCGGGAAATCTTTTCCAGACAACTTACTACCGATTGATACAAAGCAATGCCTGTGACCTTGTTCAAACGGCTGTACATACAGTAAATGTATTCCCGCCATTTATACCCGGAGCTATTCTTGGTGCTCAGGACATTTGTTTTGGGGATGTACCCGGTCAAATCTATCTTGATCCGCTCAACCCACCTACTGGAGGTGATGGCCCACCCTATACCTATGAATGGCAAAGTGCCGCCAATATAGGTGGCCCATGGAGCCCGGCTACAGGCATTAATAACAATGTTTTTTATCAGCCGGGCCCACTCACAACATCTACATATTACCAACTGGCACAGACCTGTGGGGCAGGAACAGTGTACTCGAACGTCTTGCTTGTCAACGTTTACCCCGACTTTAATGTAGGCTCCATCACAGGATCGCAGGCTATCTGTTACAACACCATCCCCGGCATCATGCTTCAGGGCACTGCCCCCACGGGAGGCGATGGCACCTATACCTACCAATGGCAGAGCTCGGTCAACAATGTAACCTTTAACAACATCACCGGCGCCATCCTGTTGGATTTCCAGCCCGGCGTGCTGACCACCACCACCTTCTACCGCCTGGTACAGACCTCGGGCAGTGGTTGCGGAACGCTGATCACCAACACGGTCACCATCACGGTTTATGATGAGTTCATTGCCGGAACGGCAAGTGGCAGCCAGACCATCTGTTTCAACACGGTGCCTACGGTCTCACTCACCGCTACCCTCCCCATAGGAGCCAATGGCACCTACTCCTACCAATGGGAAAGTTCCACCGCGGGTGACCCTTTTACCCCCATCATGGGTGCAACAGGATTGATCTATACCGAACTTGACCAGCTATTGGTCACCACCCGGTACCGACTGCTACAGACAAGCAGCTGTAATGCCTTGTACACCAATACGGTGACCATCACGGTTACCACCCCACCCACTGTGACCATCATCGCCGACATGGACATTGCGTGCACCGATGCGGAGATCACCTTCTTGGGATACAGCACCTCCAACCCCATCTCCTGGGAATGGGACTTTGACGATGGTACCACCTTCAGCGGACAGAACCCTCCCCCTCATAGCTACAGTTTCCCGGGGTTCTATGATGTTATGCTCACCGTTACCGACAACATAGGATGTTCCAACTTCGACACGCTGACCATACAGGTGGTAGAACCTCCTGTGGTGGACTTTACCTACGCTGTTGACACCTGTCACAAGATCCTGTTTACCGATGCCACCATCGCGCCAGCGGGATATAACCTGGTAGCATGGCACTGGGAGCTGGGCGATGGCAACACCCACGATGACCCTACCTTTACCTATGAATATGCGGCCGGTGGCCTCTACAATGTCACCCTGACCGTCACCGCCGAACGCGACAGTGTCTTCTGCACCAACTCCATCACCCTTCCTGTGATCGTCCCACACATGCCCACGATCTACTACACCTGGGATCCCGAGCCCACCTGCCTGGGCGACACAACCCATTTCTATGGCACCTCGGGCACCGAGATCACCGAATGGTACTGGGACTTTGACGATGGCCTCTTTGGCAATGGCCAGGGCATCGACCACCTGTACACAACTTCCGGCACCTACGACGTGACCCTGTACATCACCGACACCAACCTGTGCACAAACAGCCTTGTCCACCAGGTGAACATCAACCCCATGCCGGAGGTTACGATGACCATCGATTCAACCCCCACCTGCGCCGGAACCACCACCCTGTTCACCGGCTCCAGCACCGCGACCATTACCAACTGGTACTGGGAGTTTGGCGATGGCGGCATCAGCACCAGCCAGAACCCGCAGCACATCTACACCACCGGAGGCACCTACCAGGTTACCTTAACCGCCACCGACGATGCCGGCTGCTCAGGCACCACCATGGGCATGGTACAGGTAACACCCACCCCAATAGCCGATTACACCTACACGATCACCGGCTGCAACACCTTTGAGTTCACCGACACCAGCACCCCGCCGGCCAATTACAACATCACCGCCTGGTGGTGGGACTTTGGCGATGGCTTTACGGCCAACGTGCCCAATCCGGTACACATCTTCCCTGCGGGAGGTTTTTATGATGTCACCTTGACGGTCACCAGCGACAGCAGTAACTTTAGCTGCACAGACG
>PCUL01000466.1 GCA_002771745.1 Bacteroidetes bacterium CG18_big_fil_WC_8_21_14_2_50_41_14 | reverse complement strand
CCAATGTAATCGGTGAGATATTCATTGGGAGCCATGATTTCGTCCAAACGCAAGGGCGATACACTCAGGTTGGGTGAGGTCAGAACAAAATCCTGTGAGGTAATACCACCAGCAACGATGGTTACATTGTGGGTAATCACATTATACCCTTGTTTAAAGGCTTGTGCATCCCAGTCTCCTGACTGAACAGGATCGAGAAAATAATAGCCATTCGAGCCTGTGGTCGTGGAAATCCCAAGATCAGGGATGCCAACAATGGCACCGGCAATAGCAAGACCAGCACTATTGGTTACATAACCATCCAAAGTACCTAAGGTAGGGCAATTACCGTATAAAACACCGGGAGGAATACTCACGTTGCCTACTGAATACACCACATTGCCACCGGCATCAATAATTTGATAGCTGTTCTCATAAGACCAACTTCCCGGAGTATACACCGTTGATATTCCTGATCCTGTCAGCACAGGAAATGAATAGTAGTCAGGGCCGGAACCGTATGGAATAGTAAGATTTGATAATACAACGGATCCGTCAACATACACAGAAACAGAGCCTCCGTTCCATCCATCACCCCAGGAATCATACAATGCAATTTGATAATTACAAGGAACCAGCACGACTCCTTCTAAAGTGAAAGCAAAATCAGTATTATCACCCCAGATTGCATTGATGGGAGTCCATGACGTAGCTCCCGTTCCAAATCCATTGTTTGGGTTTTTCCAGCAAGAAATCGAGTTATAAATAACAGAGTTCTGCGTCCAAAACCACTGGCCATAAGTACCATAGGGTGCTGCATCCTGAAGCGAAAACCAATAGTGCCCGGATGGAAGGTTAACCCCACCACCTGTTAATGTCACAGTAATAACACCCGTATTGCTGGAAGCGGGAATTCCTATGAAAGAAGCAAATGGTGCTGCTGCCGGAATTCCTCCTGCGTCATAATAAAAGGTTACATTAACTGTATTAAATGGCCCGGGGGAACCGGAGCCCACTGCGGTGATGGTTTGGATATTCCAACTGTCACCGGCCGGAACAACAAAATCATCAGAAGCGAAGCAATCGTAAGCATCATAAGCCACTTCGAAATCCTGAGATGGCCTACCGTTGGCAGCAAGGTTTGTCTGTGAATATAACACTGATGCCCTGGGGGAATAATTTAAGGTACCGGCGGGACCGGTATCATACATTTGCACTTCTTGCGCAAATAAAAGCATCGATGATAAAAGTATCACCGTTGAGAGCAGAATCAAACGCGTAATTTTTTTCATAGGATAATTGTTTAATGTTAATGATTAATAATTAGGTTATTTTGGCATGATTTTTTTAACTTAACATTCATTATAACAAGTCTTCCATTTCTATAACTATGTTTCTTAATAAGAAAACATACACATCAATTCTATGATGATTGCCCAAATAATCTGTTATTCAACCGTATAAGTTTTTTTGGCTAATAAATGAATTATTTGATTCCAGGTAATAAGTAGATTTCTTCGTCTTTTTATTTATTATCAGAACAAATTTATAATAATATTTGAATTCTTTTCACTTTTTCTTGTTTTTCTAATCAATTTTGATATAATTTTTTCCATAAACGAAGTATTATAAGCAATTGATATATTAAATCAACGCGTTAGTTGTCGTTATGAAAGTGGATTCTGAATAGTTAAAGTAAATCGGGTTACCAATAACAAAAAAAGGGGCATCCGATGGATGCCCCCTTTTTTTATCGGTAGTTAACTACCCGGAAGGTGGTTATTGAGAAATAACAACTCTCTTGG
>PCUL01000360.1 GCA_002771745.1 Bacteroidetes bacterium CG18_big_fil_WC_8_21_14_2_50_41_14 | reverse complement strand
GGCATTGGTTATGTCGCTGTTGGTCATATAAGCCACATAGGTTTGAGAAGCATGACCCACATGGTGAACGAACTGCTTGCCTGAATTGATGGCCGCCATCAGGTCGTACTTCGACCAGGGCTGAATTTCTTCATAAAGCTTTTGAAAGTTATAACCTTCAGGAATTCCGTTGGTGGTGTAACCGTTGTCGCTGCGTTCGCCGATGAGCAGTTCTAAATAATCGCTACCCCAGGTTTCCGGATTACTATAAAGATGTTCTCCGGCCATCAGGGCATTGGTCAATTCACTCGTTACCGGGAAATTTTGATAAAAAAGACTTTTGTGCACCATGTTCTCCAGTTCATCGGGGGTGTTAAATGGGAAACGGGCTACAGCCACATCGGGCAACAAGTCATCTTCGTCAGGTTCTCCCCAGAGATTATTTCCATTGTCGTTCCAGTTGCCATCCAGCGCCGAATAATACAAATCAGAAGGGATTCCATTGTCCTGATAACCTCCGCCCGACTGAACATAGCAATAAAACCCGCGGTAGGGAACCAGTTCCACATCGCCGCCAAGGAGTACAAATTCTACTCCTTGATTTTGATATTGATCGGTGATATAGTTGCGTATCTTTTCTTGTAAATCCATTCCTGTTTCGTTTTGCAGGATGGTTTCCGTGGTAGTGACTTGTGATTGAATTCCCCTTTCCTGGTACATTGTTGTCAGTGTGGAAAAGCTGTCTGAAAACTGTTCAGGTGTAATAATCAGCAGCTTATATTGATCTGTATCACGATCGTGAGGAATTTGATATTGGTTGATTTCATCAGGGTTATCGGCAAAATTCTGCGCGTGGAGTTTGAAAGCTGGTGAGGGTTGCAAGTTTTGAAGAGCATCAAGTGCTTTAGTGTCTGCTGTGGTATGTACCACGATTGTTACTTTTGAGAAATAACTCAATTTGCCGGTTGCAGGAATCAGGTTGATGGGGGTGAAGGCTCCAATGGCAAAACCAAAACCGTTCATAAATTGAGTACCGGGGGTTCTGGCTGCCTCCTTAGGGTAGTTTGCGGTTGACTGGTAAACAGATGAATTAAAGTAAAAATCAGGAGATTCAATGGAAGATAATGGACGCGACGGCTGATAAGGTGAAAGTTGGTAATCTCCCTCTATGAATTGTTCGCTTTCGCGAATAATTTCCATGCTGACGACCATTTCGCCCGGAGGCAACAGCAATTTGGTTGGAAAATAGGGCAGAGAAGGCTCACCTGCTTTGGCGGTCTGCATTGTTCCATCAAAATTGATCAATCTGTACGGTCCTTTCTGAATGATCAGGGGAGTTGAAAAATGATAGGTATGGCTAATGGTTCCGGCCAAAATGACTGTACTCAATAAAACCAGGAAAACCAGCGAATAAATCTTTTTCATAAAATTGTGGTTTGAACATGCAAATATACTTATAACTGGACAACTCCTCTGTAAAACAGTTGCGTCGTAAGTATATTTGCGTGGGTTATTTAGTATCCTGAATTTTATGTCTCAAAGAAACTATTTGGCTGAATTTTACAGAATGTGCTATCTTTGCCACGACTATGAATCTACCTTTTACACTTGATGCCGACACTGTTTGGTATGCCATTGGAGATGGATCGCTGGATAAATCAGCACACAAGCTGGATGATTACCCACGCATCATTATTCTTGTGGATGAAAATACGCACCATCATTGTCTTCCGGTTTTACATAAATTAGTACCCGGACTAGAAAACTGTGATGTGATCCTTGTTTCCAGTGGTGAGAAAAACAAAAATATTGCCCAGTCGTCATACATCTGGAACGAACTGACACGACTCAAGGCAGGCCGCGATCATTTGTTGCTCAACCTTGGGGGAGGTGTCATCACCGATTCAGGTGGATTTGCAGCTGCTACCTTTAAACGAGGTATGCGGTTCCTTAATATTCCTACCACTTTGCTTGGTATGGTGGATGCAGCCATAGGAGGGAAAACCGGTGTTGATTTTCATGATTTTAAAAATCAGGTGGGTTTGTTTGTCGATCCGGTTGGAGTGATTATTGAACCTCTTTTCTTGAAAACTCTGGATCAGCTACAATGGCAGTCGGGCTTTTCCGAGGTGTTGAAGTATGCTTTGATCATGGACAAAGACTTGTGGGGTAAGGTTCAGGGGAAACACTTTTCCGAGATAGAAGATTGGGGTACCATTATTACAAAAGCCTCCAGAGACAAAATTGATATTGTCCGTTTTGATGCTGCAGAGCGCGGAGTAAGAAAAAACCTGAATTTTGGACATACCGTGGGTCATGCACTGGAGTCGTATTTCTTAAGAACCCATAACGAAACTACCCATGGAATGGCGATTGCTGCAGGCATGATCTGCGAAGCATGGATATCGGCAAAAATCTTTGAATTTGATGCAGCACATCTGGTTGAAATTGTGACCATGATTGATAAAAACTTTGAACGCTTTACTTTTGATGAAAGTAAAATCCCCCTGATTATTGAGTTGATGCATCAGGACAAAAAAATGCGTGGAAATAAGCTGCTTTTCAGTTTACTACGCCGGCTTGGAAAGGCAACTCATGATGTGGAAGTGAGCCCTCATCTTATCGAAGACAGCCTTCGGTATTATTTTAAAGGAGAAGTGTAATTAATCAAACCTCATGTGCAAACGGTAAAACTCACACAAAAAACGAAACTGGCGATTGGGTCTGTTGAACTCCCGGGCTCGAAAAGCATCAGCAACCGGGCGTTGATTATTGCCGAATTGTCGGGCCAGGATACCTCCATTGAGAGGTTATCAGAGGCTGATGACACCCGGTTGTTAAAACGCCATTTGGAATTTATCCGGTTTTGGGGAGCTAGTGAAATACCTGCGATTTTGGATGTTGAAAATGCCGGAACGGTAGCGCGATTTCTTACTGCCTTTCTCGTTTCTCATGTTGGCGAGTGGCTCATCACGGGAAGTCAACGAATGAAAGAGCGTCCTATAGGTGCACTTGTGGAAGGATTGGTTAGTCTGGGTGCTCGAATAAGATATTGTGGAAAAAACGGATTCCTGCCCATTCATATCACCGGAACTGAGATTTATGGTGGTGAAATCAGGGTGGATACCTCCATGAGTAGTCAGTTTGTAACAGCCATATTGTTGATTGGCCCATACCTGGAAGAGGGATTGAAAATAAATTTCTCAAAACAGGTTGTTTCTCAGCCTTACATTGGGATGACGGTGGACATGATGAAGGCATTTGGAGCGTACGTTTCACTTTTCGACGATTGTGTTGTTGTAGACCCACATCCATACAATACAATAAAATATGAGGTGGAATCGGATTGGACATCGGCAGCCTATTGGTACGAGGTTGCGGCACTTTCCGAAAAAGCTGATATTTTTATCCCGGGTCTATACGAGCATAGCATCCAGGGCGATCGCGTGCTTGCGGAAATGTATGCCTCACTTGGCGTAAAAACCCTTTACGAAACCAATGGGTTACGGTTGCTGTCGATGGAAATGGCGACAAAGAAATGTTCATTTGATTTTAAAGATTGTCCTGATCTGGCACTACCGGTAATAACTACTTGTGCCGTCCTTGGAACTAAAGCCGTTTTTACGGGTATAAGCCATCTCAAATACAAAGAATCGAATCGCATGGAGAGCCTGGGTATCGAATTGGAAAAAATCGGGGTTCACTTACACCAGAAGGAGGATACCTGTTCCCTTTCATTTGCTAAAAGAAGCAATCCTGATCTTCTGGTTTTTGATACCTACCACGACCACCGGTTGGCCATGAGTTTTGCTCCATTGGTACTCAAATTTCCAACAATTCAGATCAAGGATGCTGAGGTGGTAGCAAAATCTTACCCCGGATTTTGGACTGAAATTAATAAACTTGGTTTTGCTGTCTTCACCGAAACCAAAACAGTTTAAATTTATCGAAAATTAAGCTATGGAAGTTGATATTCATATTCCCTGTGTAATTGACCAGTTTTACCCTGAAATGGGATTTAGCCTGTTGAAGGTGCTTGAGAAGGCAGGTGTAACCACTCATTATCATGAAGGACAGACCTGCTGCGGACAATTGGCATTTGTGGAGGGATTTTGGGAAGAAGCCAAGAGCCTGGGTGAAAAACTGATCACTGAATTTAGCAACAACCGGATGGTAGTAAGTGCCTCTCCTGCATGCCTGGGATATATAAAAAGCCACTTTGATGAACTGTTTTACAATGGCGCTTACCACAATGAGTACCGCCAGTTGCAAAGGAATGTATTCGAAATTACCGATTTCCTGGTGAATGTGTTAAATAAAACCACTTTTGGAGCCACTTTTAACCACCGGGTGGCTTTCGTGGAAAATTGCGCTGCTACCAGAAGCTATGGACTTAAAAATGAGCCTTTGCAATTGCTTAGGAATGTGCATGGATTGACATTGGTGACCCTGGAAAACTGCGAAGACTACTGTAGTTTTAGCGGTATGTTTGCCAACCGTTTTGAACCCGTTGCCGTTGCCATGAGCAAGCAGGTGGTAGAAAGCGCCATCAACGGTGGTGCAGAATATTTGGTCAGCAACGACCCTGGTTGTCTGCTGCATTTGGATTCCTATATTAAAAAACAATCCTTACCATTGAAAATAGCACATGTGGTGGATGTGCTGGCATCGGGATATTAAGAATATAGAAATCATCATGCGCAAGCGTCCTGCCGGTTCCTGTCGGCATGTACCTGGCTGACACAACTCACTTGTACCTCAATAACAACGGGTTGGATTTTTGCAGGCGAATAGATTAATATGGGGTATCGGATCATCTCCCGTAAATAATAATTGGCTTTGTTGGATGAAATATCCAACAAATACCTGGAAATTAAGGAATAAATCTGATCGACTTGCAGTCGGATAAATCCGGCTGCAATGGATGTCCAATAAACACCATCATTGTAGATGAATAAACCACAATAAATTCCATTCCTTGCAGCCTGGCTTTAGCCGGCTGTAATAAAAACCACCTTATGTTTTAGCAACTGTTATATTGTAAAATCTGAAAATATCATCAAAAATCAGCACGCGAGATGAACGGATACCCCATTAGATTAATATAAGAAGAGAGAAACAAAAACAAGGTATAAATCTCTATTTAAGGATTATTGACAGAAATAAAAAGGTAATAATGGTGAGCGAGGAACTTTCTTCTATAGCACATACAGGGTATTTTCATCTAAAAAAACCTGTGAAAGATGTAACTATTTCTCGAAATTGTGTAACAAATGATTTAGTGTAAAAGGCGTTCTTTATCGTTGCATTTTTAAAAATCATTCCTAAATACTATACCTAATGAAAACAAAGCTATCTAACATGTTAATGGTTGCCGCACTTTTATTAGTGCCAACTGTAAATTTCGGACAGATTGCCCCTGATCTGAACTCAGCCGCTAACTTCGGAATACTCGCAGGTACCGCCATTACAAGTGCCGGCACCCCGAGTGTGATCAATAATATGGACGTAGGATTAAGCCCCGGATTTCGTTCTTTAATTACAGGGTTTCCTCCTTCTACTGTGGTGGGTGGGGCGATTTATGCCGCCGATGATATTGCACCTCCCGGCGTGCCCGCCATGCTTTTACAGGCCAAGCAGGACCTGAAAGATGCCTACATTTATGCGGCAGCTGCTTCCTCGCCTGCCCCGGCCACCATAGCTGGTGATCAGGGAGGTACAACACTCTACCCTGGTATTTACAAATCAACTTCTACACTTTTAATTCAATCGGGTAATCTAACACTTGATGCCCAAGGTGATGCAAGTGCGGTGTGGATATTTCAGATAGCATCTGACTTTACCACCATTGGCGGAAGCCCCAACCCATCTCCCTCAGGTGGAAATGTATTGCTTACGGGTGATGCTGTGGCTAATAATGTTTATTGGCAGGTTGGCTCTTCAGCTGTCATTGGCGACTATACTGATTTTAAAGGCAACATTATGGCCTTGACCTCCATTACCATGAATGTTGGTTCTACCATAGACGGAAGGTTACTTGCCAGAAATGGTGCCGTAACACTTTCCGGTTTAAGCACATTGAATAAACCAGCTGAATCTCCGCCTGTGCCTAGTGACTTTATTTTGACTAAAACGGCCAACCCCTTGTTCTTTTCTGCTGTGGGTGATGTGATCAATTACGATATCGTGGTTGAAAATATTGGTACTGGTACTGTGTCGGACATCAATGTTACCGATGACCTTACGGCTACCTCATGGATAATAACACTTTCGGCGGGACAAAGCGATACCCATCCAACTTCCTACATTATTACCCAAACAGATATTGATAATGGTTTCGTTTTAAATACAGCTACTGCTGTTGGAGGGTCCTTCACTGCAAGCGATTATGCGCTTGTAACTTATGTTTCTGCGCCAGCTGTTCCGCTTTCCACATGGGCATTGGCCTTAGGTGGGGCGCTCATCATTATCAGTTTAATTGTTCGTTATCGACGTCATATTAAAACAGCTTAGCAGGGTGCCTTGGTGTCCTCGTCAAAACCACGCCACAATACGAAGTCCACGATCTTAAGTCTTGGTTCTTGTACGTTGTGGCAAACCTGTCTGCCCGACAAGGCAGGCGAAAAGAGTGTGGTTTTAACTTGCCGGCAAGGTGGGAATCTCAAAAATTTAATCGGTCATCCATGCTATTCAAAATTATACGTTAAAATACTTTTTAACCAACTTAATCAGTTCCTCTTTTTTAATGGGTTTTGCAATATAATCGTTGCAGCCGGCATCCATTGCTTTTTCACGGTCGCCGGAAAGTGCAAAAGCAGTTTGGGCAATAATGATAACTTCTTTGTTAAATTTCCTTATCCGACGGATTGCTTCGTAGCCGTTCATACCGGGCATTCTAATATCCATCAGTATTAAATCGATGCCTTTCGTGCTGTGGCAAAGTTCAATGGCTTCAGTTCCTGTTTCAGCTTCCAATATTTCAGCGCAAAAATCATTAACAATAATCGAAATAAAATTGCGTGATGTTTCATCGTCTTCGGCGATGAGTATTTTCAGAGCATATTTAGCGGGCTTTACGTTACGATTTTCATTATCGGTTTTTATTTCAAGCAAAGCAACCGTTTTTTCTTTCGTGAAAGGAGTAAGTGGCAGGGTAAAATAAAATATAGAGCCTTTTCCTTCCAGGCTTTCCACCCCAATTTTTCCACCCAACATTTCGACATAAGATTTTGAAATAGCCAGTCCCAATCCGGAACCCTGGAAAGCCCTGGTGTCTCCGATATCAGCCTGTATAAAACGCTCAAAAATGGCTTCCTGCCTGTCTTTTGGAATTCCGATACCGGTATCTTTTACATAAAACCGTATCATCGGTTCATGAACCGATGATACGGTTTTGCAGCCAAATTCTATGGCACCTGTATCGGTATATTTAATGGCATTTCTAATGAGGTTGGTAAGTATGGAATCCAGTTTATTTTGGTCGGTGGTTGTGTTTTTATCCGCTTGGGGCAAAAGCATTTCAAGGCTTAGCTTTAATCCCTTTTTATCGGCTTCGGGTTGGAAGAAACGGAATAATTCTTCCATCCTCCCGTTTATGTTGGTTTCGGTTAAGT
>PCUL01000174.1 GCA_002771745.1 Bacteroidetes bacterium CG18_big_fil_WC_8_21_14_2_50_41_14 | reverse complement strand
AACCCATAATTGCTTTTTCCGGTCCATTAATCCATTCGTCACTGCCGTAAAATGCTTCCTGGCTTTCTTTTCGTTGTTCTATACTTTCGTAACTGCGGATCAGGTAAAAACTTTCTTTGTCAATTAATGAGAAACCGTAATCAACAACATTCACTCTCCAACGTTTCATCATTGGTAATGATTGCTTCGTAAATACCGTAATAAATTCAGTTGCCGTGTTTTCTTTTAGTTTGTAAATTCTGATTTCCGTTATCATATTATGTTTTTTTGATTTCTGAAGCATCTGATATAAAAGCATCCCATTGTTTCATTGTTGTACTGACTTTTACTTTGGTTGCAAACCACCAAATAGCACTACAAACTTAGTATTTTTTATGAGTTTATCTTCCTTCTCAGATTAACCAATCCGTACATGTTGTTCCCGGTGGGAGAATATCGCCGGTTGCTGACCACATTTTGAACAACAAATCAATCCGACCATAGAGGTGAGAAAATTTTAATGTAACTATAAAATGGTTTTTATTGGTAAACTCAGAATCCAAAAGAACACGGCTTATAGCCTCTTCATTTAACACTTTTAATTTGAATATCATCTGCATTGGAGTTATGTTGCAGGTGGCAATCCAGTCTAACGATAAGTGCATAAACATCCAGGGCAGCAGATGTGTTGAATTGAACCGGTCGAAATAGAGTACGGCAGTCAGGTGGTTGTAATCTGCGCTATCTGCGTGAAAATGCTGGTCCCTCCATGTCACCACGATTTGCATTTAAAATATGCACAACTTTCACTTAGTATTCGCATATAAATCAACTTTTCCTATATTTACCGTTTGAAAACATAAATTCCAACACCAATGAAACAAACGATCTTTGTAACCCTTATGATCCTGGTTTTATTCAGTTCGTGTAACAAGGATAAATCTGAAACAGTTATATTTAGCGGTGTTGTAATTGACATGAAAGACAACACGCCCATGCCAAATGTTTTTACTACGTTAACGGTTGACATTGGAGAATGGAACCATCCTCGCTATGTGCTCGATTCAACTTATACCAATGAACAAGGTCGGTACGAATTCTCTGTCTGGCTCGATGGATACTTGTCCTATGCTGTCTTCCCAAAAAAAGAAGGATATTCAGGAGAAGTAAATTCAGTGCATGTTCGCGCTGATGACTATCGGATATTTGGGTATGCCACGAGAGAGATAGATCACTCTACTGCTCATGAGGATAGTATTGCCATCGGAAGAATTGCCTCCATACATCTCAACCTGAATGGATGTGTCCCTTATTGGACCTATGAAATTGAATTCTATGCACAAAATCCTGTTGGGTTATCCGACATTCCTCATCCCCTTAATAGTCTCAGGTTTAATGATTGCGATTCCCTGGAAAATCATCTGCTCACTTACCTCTACGATCCCAACCACCAGATCTATCTTAACTGGTTTAGATACAACTCGGAAGAGGATACCATATTTAGTAACGACCTTAAAATAGTAGACCTTATCCCGCTGGACACGGTGAACGTTGATCTGGAGTTGGAATAGTACACATTATCGAAACAATCAGATAATTACGAAGTAAAGCACAGTAATATATTAATGGGCATAGAGACAATTGAGTATATACAGACGTTACCTGCCAGGCTAACAGAAAAACATGAAATATGAAAAGATTACTACTAACATCAATTTTCGCCTCTCTGACAATTTTAGTCAGTAGCCAGACATTTCTTCAAGAGAATAAAACCTGGAATGTTGTTGAATGTATGAATTGGGGTGGATG
>PCUL01000141.1 GCA_002771745.1 Bacteroidetes bacterium CG18_big_fil_WC_8_21_14_2_50_41_14 | reverse complement strand
TCAATTAATTTTTCCGTTGCCGGGATAAATCGGGTCCACAAGGCTTCCATCAGAAACAGGTTGCTGGATTTTGCTTCCCTGATCATAGCCCCGACTTCGCGCGCATTCATACCCAAAGGCTTTTCGCATAAAACGGACTTGCCCGCCTTTAAGCACATCAGGGTGTTTTCGCAATGGAATACGTGGGGAGTAGCAATATACACCACATCAATTTCAGGGTCGTTAGCCAATTCCAAATAGGTTCCGTAATATTTTGCTGAATGGAATTCTGCTCCAAACCGCGCTGCTTTTTCAATGCTGCGCGAAGCCACTGCTGTCAGTTCCGCCTGTTGGACAAGCAGCAGATCAGCAGTAAATTTATGGGCAATCTTGCCTGTGCCAAGTATGCCCCATTTGATCTTATCCGCCATTACTTTAGCAAATTTAACTGATAACTTAAATGCTGGTAATTTTCCTCGTCGAACGACACCAAAATAACTTTCTCAATTTCGGGGAATTGAACCAGCGAATGTAAAAGTGTTTGAACAGCTACCTGTGCGGCTTCTTTTTTCGGATATCCGTAAATTCCTGTACTGATGCACGGAAAAGCAACGGTTTTGCATCGATTTTCGCTGGCCAGCCGCAATGAATTCCGATAACAGGAAGCCAGTTTTTCTGCTTCACCCTGATTTCCACCATGCCAGACAGGCCCGACGGTATGGATAACAAATCCGGCTTTCAGATTTCCAGCCGTGGTGATGACGGCATTACCGGTTTCGCATCGGGCCCGGGCGGCAACAATCTTCCGGCAATCCTCCAGAATGGCAGGACCGCCTGCGCGGTGGATAGCCCCATCCACACCACCGCCGCCCATCAGCGAAGAGTTGGCCGCATTGACAATGGCGTCCACTTCTATTTTGGTGATATCACCTTTTATGAGTTCTATTTTAGCGTTGTGGTTCATGTGAGTGTGTTTTTATTTTAAGAATGATCTGATCAATATTCTCATTAACTTTTTTCCTTTTTTCTTGAATTTTCCGTATTTTGATCCTGGAGTTAAAAATCAATACTACACCTATGGTCAGAAAAATGACTAATTGAGGAAGCAAAAAATTATCAACGCTATAATATCGGCTGCCCAGAAATTGAAAAAAAATGATGAAGCTCACAAAGAAAATTGCATGTGGGGAGTATTTCAACGATATTTCTCTGAAAGTTATTTTATTGTTATCGATTTTTTGCTGACTCCAATGGTTATAAAGCTCTTTGTAATGCGAAGTTAAAACTTTGGAGGCAATCTTTCGACATTCCATTTCATCTAATGCAGCCAATTTGGCGTCCGTATCTAAATGACTATTCCGAAAGAATTCAACCAGTTCTTTGTCGGACTTGGTATTAAGTATCTTTGTCCAGTTGTAATAGGCCATTTAACTTAATTTTATTAAGAAGTAGTTTTTAAACAAAATATAAGCATTTAAAGAGGTTGCAATTAACAACCAAATGAAATAAGGCAATATTAGTAACAAATTTAACTTCAAATCCGGCCAATAATTAAATAAGTAAAATCCGATGAGTTTTAATACCTATAGTGTCCGATAATTTTAAAATTAAACAAGCAGTCTTCCAGCACTTGTCCTGATCCAATGTTATGAACCACCAGATTTCTTCTTCCATCTGTGGACTTTTCTTTTACAACGATTCCAATATGTGTTACAGAACCACCAAGATTCCAACAAACAATGTCACCCGCCGAATAATCTTCGGGGATTGTTGAATTCTCCAAAACAGTTCCATGTCTTGTGAAAAAGGTCATTAGATTGGGAACGCGTCTGTGATCAATATTCTTGTCAGTATGTGTTGAACCCCAGTTATTTGGGTATCTATCAAAATTTTGCCGCATGTCTTCATGGACTTCTTTTTGCAAGTCAATACCAAGTTTTCTATAGGTCCGAATGACGACGTCCGTACAAACACCTTTGTCTGACGGAACATCTCCGTTCGGATAGTCAAGACTAAAATAAGCGGGGTCATATATAACGGTTTGTCTCGTTAAAGTTATTGCTGAATCTGCAAGTCTGTTATAAAAATTCGTCTGGCCAAATGAGGTTGACAAACCAAAAATAAGCAGAAAAATGATTAGAAATGTGGTTTTCATATGGTGGATGCTAAAGGAGGTGCATATACTCTAAATCGGAGTTTCAAAAGACAAATCTTTCTTGCCACACCGATTTATATTTCATGCCTACGGCCTGCCTGCCCAGCTTACCCAAGGGAAGTTCAGACCTAACTCCGCCATAAAGCATAATGCAGCATTGTATGGCACTATTTAATTTGTATGTCTCCATGCCCAGTATAGCAACAGTTATTTTCTGTAACAAATCGATAGTACACCCTAAATATGCTATCTTTTTCGGTTACTACATCTTTAAAAGTCATTGCTATTTCTTGTTTGTAAACAGAGTCAAGGGAAAGGATTTCTTCAAAGTTTTGGTTTACAACAATAAAATCTACTCTTGTGGTTGAATCTCTATCGAAATGTAACTTAAACATGTAATCAAGGATTGGGTTAGGATAACCAACAATTTGATTATTCGAATCAGAAGGACAAGAATAATTATATAGTTCATAGTCTGGAAATAATTCTTTTTCTGAACTTTGCCAAGAATCATCAAGTCGCCAGTCGAAAGAATCATAAAATCCAGTATAGGCTCCAAAAATGTCGGTGGTTGTAATTCCCTCGAATTTTATTTTATTCATGATGGGCTCACTCGAATTCTTGTCAGAACAATTAGTAGTTAAAATAAAAAACAGTAGGATAGAAATCGCTAATTGAATTTTTCTCATTTCTTATATATTATTGTTAGACAGCTATTTATACCTTGATATTAACATTTCCGTCATTTGTTTATTTTAGGGTTAATGTTGTGCCCCCGTGCTTTATATCCGTTCATTCCATATTTCAGGGTTCCTGCTTGTATGGAAAATTGCAATTACCTGTATTATTGTATCAACAATTCGATAGTAAACCACAAACGGGAACTTTTTTACTACATATTTTCTTACATGTTTATGAACAATTGAAAAAGATTTTGGGTTGTGATTGATATTCTCAAAACTAAGGTTAATTTGCTTAAAGTAACTGTCTGCAACTTTAGGGCTGTCTTCGAAATAAAATTCATATGATTTATCAAAGTCAACTTCTGCTTCGTCTGATAATTCTATACTAAACGACTTTGTCTTCATATTTCTTTTTAATCAACTCCCATTTTTTAAAAGTCGTTTCACCGTTTTCTATTCTTTGCAGCCTTTTATCAAGCAAATCCTTATGTTCGGTTGGAAGTTCATGCAATTCTTCTTTCACATTAACAATCTCGATGTAATCAATTTCTTTGATTAGATTAAGAAATTCAGCTATTTTACTCTGCTCCTTTATATTAACTGTAACTTCCATATCAAATTGTTTTGGACAAAGATACTGATTTAAAATACGATTGCTGATTTTTGAAGCATTAAAGTTCTTATGTTCAACTCTGAATAAAATAATGTTGTTCGAATTTTAAAATGGTAAATATTCTAAATCCTTATTATCATGAGAATCAAATTCTTTGTTGTTTTGCTCTTTAAAATGATTATTAGAATCTTTTTCGCTGCTCATAAATTCATAGTCTCCATTCATAAAGAAATCCAAATCAGTTGCATATTTCTCGTAGAATTCATTGGCAGGAATGCCATCAATTACATAAATTCTATGGAATTTCATTTTCCCACCGACAAAGTAGGCCTCCTTTATAAATTCACAGCCGTTTATATCTCTTTGAACCTTTTTCTTCCTTTTATTTTCCATTTATCCTTAATCCTAATTTTGTAGCACTTCGGTTTCTTTGCATGCAGCACAACAACAATATAATAACTCATGCTCTCGTGGGTTCTGTTTCATTGTATGTTTTTTTATTTGTACCGGCAACTGTAATAAGGACCACTAAATTAGCAATTTATCCCAAACACCAATAAAAAGATCATAAAAATCAACTATTTTGCCTTGGCTGAAATAACTAGTAAAATAAGGCTTTAGGTCAACGGTCACAGCCTGGAAATTCAGCCAGATAGAATTTTGTCGCAATTCACCTGAAAGACCTTTTAGTTCCTGACAATTTTAGTCGTAAAGCGGTTTGATTTCCCCGAAATCCGAACCAGGTAAATTCCTTTGGGCAACCCGGAAACATCCACCTCAAGCTTTCGGCTAAATGGATAATGGATCAACGTTCTCCCAACCAAATCAATTATTTCAATACCAACAACCTCAGAAGTCATGTTCTCCACAATCAACACCTCTGTTACCGGATTGGGATAGATCAGGAAATCGGTACTGAAGTCATTATTATCATTCACCCCAACTCCCGAACATGAATGTACCAGATCGAATTTGGTTTGTAATGAGTCGATGGGTTCAATGCCGGCACCGGACGAAGTGTGTACGGAAAGCAAAAACGATGGCTCACCAAACAGATCGCCGGGTTGTGCCACCTTTACAAACGAAAACAGGGAGGAAGTCCCGTTCGAAGTACAGCGGGAGTCGGCTCCTACCCTTTTAGCACCCTGCAAGGCTGACATCAGCTTGCAGGCCAGGTCGCCTTCGGCATGCAAGAACCTGGATTCCATGGAGTCCAAAACAACCTGCCCCAACAGGATATTTCCCTGAATGGAATAGTTTGGTCCGGTGATATGACTTTTATAGTCATCGGTACTTGTGCCGGTGAAGGCTGCCGACTGAGGGGAACCATCGACAAACGCCACAATGCCATATTGCCTCTTTTGGGGGGTATTTTGAGCATCATGTTCAATGAGCCACTGAATAATCTGGGCTGGTGTGTCGCCCAGGTTCATCCTGTTCCGGGCGTTGACCTGGTTGGTAGCATTATACCAGGCTTGAGTGTTGATGGCACCCACTCCGGGGAACAACTCACCCAGAAAATCATCGTCATAACCGGGAAAGTTACTCATATCCACGCAAGAGGCTCCCGCGCTGCCCACTTCACCGGTAACGGAGTCCAGGGCCACAATAGAGAATGTATCCTGCGACCTGACGCCGGTGACAAACAACAAGGAAAGAAAAATCAGGGGAAAAAAATGCTTATTCATAACATCCTGGTTTATTATGTTAACGATTTATGGTTCAAATATAATGATAAACCGACTGGAAAAGTTTTTAATGTGAACTTTCAGAAACGCCTGAAGCAGAAATCTCATTTACTCCACATTCATGGGCACTTCCATCAGCAGCAGGGTGGCATTGGTATCTGCCTTGATATGAAACAGTTAATAACAATGCTAAGGCAGGGAAAACTTTCTTATCTTCAAATCAGCCCTGATTGGGTTTAGCGGCTATTAGCGTTTCGTGGTTTTTTCTTCGATGGATATTTCTATTCCGTTCTTCTGTATCTCGCAGGCAAAAGGATTCATGGCATTAAAGTCTTTTTCTCCTATTGGATGTGGTTCTATTCTCAAGTCAATTTTTCTTCTCAATCTCATCAGCAACATCTGAGTTGAAAAGAAATTGGTCATATTATCAAGAACCAAGGCAATGTCAATATCACTTTCTTCTCGTTCTTTTCCCTGGGCATACGAGCCAAATAAATACACCCTCTTCAACCCCAAGTCATCAGGGATTTGGGAAATGTATTTCTTTGCGGTTTCTATAATTGTCGGATTAACCATGTTCTTAAATTTTCAATTCTGGTGACCCATAATTCAGTAAACTCTTTCGTGCAGAGTTTGTAAAAATCTTGTTTGTAATTATCGTATCGGGCATTTAAGTTAAATGTTGAAATTACATCTAGCCATTCTTCATAATCGTCTGGAAGATTCATCTCCGTTTTTCGGGCTAAACGAAGCAGGTCATGAGTAAAAATGGCGTGGACTTTAAGATTTTTTACATAATGTGCCTTTAGAAGTTTCTCAATCACTAAGTGG
This sequence comes from Bacteroidetes bacterium CG18_big_fil_WC_8_21_14_2_50_41_14, assembly GCA_002771745.1. Taxonomy (GTDB): domain Bacteria; phylum Bacteroidota; class Bacteroidia; order Bacteroidales; family F082; genus UBA6244. The sequence continues at coordinate 25,649 of PCUL01000141.1, read as the reverse complement.
CCAATAAACAATGACCAACTATAATCTCTTGATTTCAAAAGATTTTGCATTGTCAAGTAGTTCTGGTCTGAAGACTCTTTCCAGTGCTTTATGATGCTATCAATATTTCCTATCCTTTCTTCCATGGTTTCAAAGGTACATCTTTTCAAGAAATAAACAATTCGTTATTCGCAAGTACTGTGAACGAGAGAATATACCCAACTCTGGATGCTCTCCATTTTATGTCACTAATTTTAACCTCTTTATACATAATAGCCCACCCATTTTCAATCATTTAAAATTATACAAATCAGCTCTTTGTTTCATTGTACATGTATCATCGGATGTTGGGATGGTAAATCCAGGCATTAATGAGATTGTTTTGACAAAGGGGCTCAAAAAATGAAAGCACTGGAATAAGCCAAACTATTGGATCTGGCTGAATTGTTACAAAAAAATGCCTCCATCCAGGTTTCCATAAGTGGATACCCATTGTATTATTCTGCAATTGCATTCGTTGCGGTGTTTTTTTTCTTCAGAAAATGACTTAAAACAAACAAGATGCCCACCACGACAAACGGAAAGGTGATCATTAAAACAACACCCATGCTCATCCAGATGGAATGGTTCATTTGGTAATTCATCATATAGATCCACGGGCTCAATCCCAAACCAAGTACGGTAAAAATGAAACCGCCGATATATTCCCATTTCCAGGCAACCAAAAGGATGACCCCCAATACAAACGAAGGGATCAGGTGGATCAGGAAGGCTGGCAATTGTTGGCACAACGACAATTCCGTATCAAAGGAATCCAATGCGAACAGGCTGATAAATAATATGGCCATAACACATAATGCCCTTGGTAACCAATGAAATAAAGCGAGGTTTTTTTTCATAAGAATTCTGATTTATAAACCAGGTTGCTGTGAATATGATGAATTGGTGATTGTGTACCCGCTCATAAGGCTGATTTTATTCGGCTTATTTATTACTTAACGCTAAAGCACATTTTACTCCATCAGCGGCGCTGGAAATGATGCCTCCTGCATAACCGCTGCCTTCGCCAACGAAATACAGGTTGGTAAATCCGGTACACAGGCCATCTTTTTCGCGGGCAACCTGAATGGGTGATGAAGTCTTGCTTTCGAGGCCCATTAAAAGTCCGGTTTCAAAACCAGCCAGCTTTCTGCTGAAATCTGCCAGACCTTCTGCCAGGGCATTGCTCACAAAGGATGGGATCATGTTAAACAGCGGTGCAAGCTGCATTCCGAGTAAATAACTGCTGCGTCCGGCTTCTTTCGATTCCTTCTTTTTCATGTAGTCAACTGCCCTGGTGGTTGGTATCACATAACCATTGTTAAATCTGTAGTACCTTTCCTCAAGCTGATCCATCCAATCGAGAATTTCGAGGGCTGAACCCTTGTGTCCCAGCAGGTCATCCGGGTGAACCCCTACCACACATCCTGCATTTGAATATGGACCATTGCGGTGATAATGACTCATGCCATTCACCACACTCTTTTGCTCAAATGCTGCTGCAGGCACCACCTGTCCACCGGGGCACATGCAAAAAGTGTAAACGGGCAAATCAGACTTGGTCCGGGTGGCCAGACGGTATTCGGCGGCTTTCACGCCGGGGAGGCTTTCCTTGCCCCACTGTGCCAGGTTGATTAGCTTTTGGGGATGCTCGATGCGGTGACCGATGGCAAAATTTTTGGTTCCGAACTGAACGCCGTTGTTGATGAGCATACGGTACGTGTCGTAAGCTGAATGGCCTGTGGCCAGCACAATATGATCTGCTTCTAACTCACCCGTGTTGCAACCTATTTTATCAACCTGATGGCCTTTTACGGATATTTTTTCCAATTGTGTGTTAAAAAGGAATTGACCCCCATTTTCCATAAACTGCCTCCGCAGGTTTGCCACCACCAGTTTCAGGTTGTCTGTGCCCACATGGGGATGGGCCATGTAGAGGATCTCTTCCGGGGCACCGGCTTTTACATATTCCGACAGGATAAAACGCCTTTCATCACTGATATGTTTCGATCGCGAGGTGAGCTTACCATCCGAAAATGTACCGGCACCGCCTTCGCCAAAAGCATAATTATTTTGAGTACTAAATGCACCCGTACTTTCCAGCAGATGAATGGCTTTGGTGCGTTGCTCCACCTCCGATCCCCGTTCGATGATGGTTACCTGAAATCCAGCCAGTTGCAACACGTGTGCGCTAAAAAATCCCGCAGGACCACTTCCAATGACAATGACTTTTTCGGTGCGTTTTTTAAATGGGATCGGTAAAGGTTCTGATACGATGGGATCACCCCCTTTCAATTTATTGGAAGAAACCACCAGACTTACCTGCCAGTGGATATCGTTTTTTTTGCGTGCATCCAGGCTTTTCTTCTCTATCTCAAAAGAAAAATCCAACTCCCCCACTTGCTTCCTTATTGCTTTTCTGATATCCTCATCCTGATATAAGGTCGGAAGTTTTATTTGGAGCATTTTATAACCCATAATATAAACTGTTTTTGAACATCAACATGCCCTATTTGATGTCAAAGGTAAACTCAATTTTAATTCCCGGTCAGGTTCGCACTTCATTTTGCTCACTCATCTGATTCTCTATCATTTGGTCAACCATCGAACCAATTCTGTAACTCCTTTTATCACCTTATGACAATAGGTTTTAATAAAATCATCAGGGAGTTGCTCATGAAGTGGTATGGTTCTGGCAGCAGCCAATGCGCGCGGCCCCGCGAAATCTACATAAGCCATGCGTGCGGTAAGCTCCTCCTCAGGGCGGTAAAACGAGCTGCCCTGAAGCAGCGCCACACCAGTATCATCAAGCAATTGCAGACAAAGATGGCTTGAATTATTGATGCCCCTGTCATGCAGGCGTTGAGAAAAATTAGAAAAATCGAGGAAGAGATAAAACCCGCCAACGGGATCATGAACTTTAACTCCGGCTGCCCGCAATATATTCACACATTCATTTCCCAATCCGGCAAGTATCTTACGGGCTTGCCACAGGTATTCCTCTATTTCAATTCCACCCTTAAAAGCTTGTACGGCTGCGTATTGTATGGGTGCGCTTACCGACGTATAGGTTTCGCTGGCCACTATGGCCATGCTATCCAAAAGCCATTTCATGGTTTTAGGGAAAGCAAATGTCCCCAGCCTCCATCCTCCGGCTCCGCACCACTTGGAGAGTCCTGAGCTGATAATCGTTCCTTCGGGATACAATCTTGCAAGAGAAATATGCTTTCCCTTGTGGTCGAGTTGTCCGTAAATTTCATCCGAAAGAATGAATATATGATGGGCTCTGGCCAATGCTGCAATTTCAACCAGCGATTCTTTTGTTAACGAAACCCCATCCGGATTGCCGGGGTAATTCAAAATCATCAAAGCAGGATTGTCAGGATGCTTTCTTTTTTTCAGGAAATCACGAAACAACTGAGGCGTTAGCTGCCATTTATCCTCAAAAGAACTGTGTATAAACGACAGTTCTTTGTTAAGTATTTTAGCCTGTGGCACATAGGATACCCAGCCCGGACTTACCACAATGATTTCTCCATTGAAAACCAGTTGAAGCAAAAACACAAGTTCCTTTGAACCGGGACCAATCAAAACACAATCGGACTGAATGTCCACCTCATCTTTTCGTCGATGAAAATCAGCCACAGCCTCCCTCAGCTGCTGAAGTCCTCGCACCGGAAGATAGTCCTTCTGAATGGCGTTTAGCTTCAACGCGGAAACCACCAAATCAGGAACGGGAAAGGGTGACTGTCCCAGCCCAAACCTGTAAACGGTTTTCCCTTGTTCAATGAGCTCCTTTGAACGTGCATTGATAGCGAGCGTGGCCGAAATACCCAATCCCCGAATATGTGGATTGATCAGGTCTTCATGCGATTTTATAAGATGTGCCATGGTGTGAAGTCTTAAATATTCTACAAACAAGACGTAAAGTTAACAATATCAATTTGATTGTTGATATAATCGCAACTTAAAATAAAAAATGAAGAGGAAGTCGGTTAAGCCAAATGAAAGACATGATGATCTCAACAGTACATTCAGGTTCCCGGGAAATGGTTAAAAATTTTTCCTGCCCGACACCCTGACGATGGCCCAAACTGGTAAAACAGTCCACATGATCAGGATGAGTGTCGATAGCAACAACCCGGTATCGGTACCGAAAAACTTTCTAAAAACGGCTCCTGTATATCCCATGAGGGCAGAGATATCGAGTTTTAACAATATAAGAATCCTGGATAGATCGATGGGATTGAGCATCGAAAGAATGAGAGAAATTGTTTCAAGGGGATATTCTTTAAAAACAATCAACGAAAGCAGGAAAAGACCATCGTAGATTATGGCCATAAACATCCAAAGAAAAATCACAATTCCAAATCCTTTAAGCCGGTTTTCGTTTTTAAGAGCGACCAAAAACGAAATGGCACTAAAAATAAACGTGAGAAATATCCCGGTAACAATCAGGATTATAAAATTCCAGATTTCGGATGACCGGAAGATGCCGAAGACCAAAAAAGGGATTCCTAACCCGAACAGCAGACTGGACGACAAGGAAACGGCAAGCCCGATGTACTGTCCAAGGAAAATGTTGGTGCGCTTAATGGGTTGAGCCAGCAACAATTCGGTGAATTCTCTGGAATTATAATAATACATCACCCCAAAAATGGAGGCGATCAGTGGAACCAGAATCAGGATGATATTCATCAAACTGATAATGACTTTAGAAATGTCACCACTTAAATAAAGTAAACTGGAGGAAATAACCAGGTAGAAAAAGAAGTAGACATAACTCCATTTGCTCCTGATGAGGTCGAAAAATGAATATTTTAAGATTTTCAGCATCTGATTAAACTACGTTGTTCTTCAATAAAATTTTGGCAATGGCCTTTTCAATGTTGGGCTCATCAAAGGTTTTTTTCAACGAGTCCACGGTTCCCTTGAAATAAACCAGTCCTTCGAGGATGAATACAATTTCATCTGCCAGTTCTTCAACCAATTGCATGATGTGGGTGGTGATTAAAAATGACTTTCCCTCTGCCTTCTTCCTGTTTATGAGTGCTTTTAATCGTATGAGAGCTACCGGATCAAGTCCATTGGTGGGTTCATCCAGCATCATGATGGGAGAATCGTACATAAAGGCCAACAGGATGTTCACTTTTTGTTTGGTTCCTCCCGAGAGGTTCGTCAACCTGATCTTCATAAAAGGACCAAGACCAAAGTCGTTGATCAAATCAGATTCCTCATGAGCGGCTTTGCCCCTCAGGTCAGTAATCATATTAACCAACTCCTGCACCGTAAGGTTGGCAGGGAAATTGGCAATCTGTGGTAAATAGCTGATGTTTGCCCGGTAGGCCCATTGATTTTGGATCTCCGTTCCCATCACTTTGATGGATCCGCTCTCGGGTATCACCATGCCCAGAATGGATTTTATCAGGGTTGTTTTCCCGGAACCGTTTGGTCCCAATACCACGGATATTTTCGATGCTTCAAAATTCAGGTCAATTCCCTGAAGGACTTTTGTTTTACCAAAAGATTTATATAGATTGGCTATCTGGATGATATGACTCATATTAATATACTACTTTATTCATAAGAGGTGCATGGTCCATCACATTTTCAGGTGTGAACATGGGTCTTACCTTTTCAGAAAAATCAATGATGTCGATAAACAAACTTCGCAACAGCACCATCGACTCAGGGGTGCGTGAAACAATGTAGCTAAACAATTTCACCGGACGAAAAGGGATGTCGCCAATGCCGTTCTTGTCGAGGTCGTAACCAGTGTATGAACTCCAGTAATTTCCATCGATGGTATTGTTATTTCGGGCACTTTCGAGCACTAAATCGAAAGAGTTGGAGATGAAATTGTTGTTATTGATTTTATTGTCGTAGGAGCCACCAACAAACTTGATGGCCCAACCATTGTTCTCAAAGTCATTGTTATGGTAGGTCACCCTGGTCGATCCGTCGACTTTGATTCCCATGGTATTACCATCGAAGATGTTCTCTTCTATCCTGGCATCATAGATTTCTTTCAGTAACAATCCATAGGATGCACTTCCCCAATTGTTTGTAAACGTGTTGTGGTACATGTTGATGTTTTTTGAGAACATCACCGCCACTCCTGCCCCATTTTTCTCAAAGAGGTTATTGGTGTATTCATCATTATTTGAAAACATAAAATGCAATCCATACCTCAAATTATTCCGGCTGATGTTGTCAATAAGCTGACTCGATTCTACAAATTCAAAATAGATTCCATCACGGTGGCTTTCGATGGTATTGCCCGATATGAACAGGTTTTTGCAATACCAGGCATGAATCCCGTTTCCGGAGGAAACCTCTTCGATGGCCTGGCCTATTACCTGATTGTCAACGATTTTCCCATCATTGGCTTTTTCCAGGTAAATACCGAACATGGTATTGATCAGGTGGTTGTTCCTGATGACGAAGCTATTTTTCCGCCGAACCCTGATTCCCGCGAGATCTTTGATGTAGCTGGTTCCTGCATTTTGAATGGTAAACCCTTCAAGAGTTACCGAATCGGAAGCGATGATGATGATGTCAGATTCCCGATCATGACCATCAATAATCGGACGATCAATGCCAATGAGTGTGAGTGGTTTATCGATCAGGATCGTTCCTTCAGAATAATTTCCTCCATACACCAAAACAGTATCTCCTGGTGTGGTCATCACCAAAGCTTCGTGAATGGTTTTCACCTTCCCGTTTTGATCCACTTTCACCGTGCTGGCAGCACAAAAAAATGAGTAAAAAGTCATTAAGAACAGCAGCCCCAATTGTAAGCACGAATCATCACAATGATTTTTTGGACGGTTCATAAACTTTCTTTATCCAGAAGGTCCTGCCAGGTGTAAAGTTCTCCTTTTACTTTTTGTTTCATTTCCAGTGCTTTTTCTTTTGTGCTAAACGCGGTTAGGTTAGCACCCATAGGACTTGGCAAAGATTCCGATTGGAGAAAAATACAGGAATGGACATCAAGAAGTTCTCCCGGTTTATCAAACACATTCACAACCAGGTGATCGTATTTCAGTTCCGGGTTTTTATGGATGAAGTTCACCATACATTCCACGGCATCGAACTTCCTGATCTTTCCTTTATCGGTAATCAACTCGGTTCCATATTGTTGCTCAACGATTGACATGGTACAGTAATAACACTCATCGTGGCCATATTCTATTGGTTTTATACCTGCATTGCATCCGAGAAAGGAAGCTGCAACGAACAATATAACAATCAATTTCATATTAAAAACTTAAACTGGGTTAATAAACTATTTACTCTTAATAAGTGCAGCAATTCCTGCCAAAAAAATTGAAATACCTACGGCATATCCGCCAAATGCAGGGAAGGAATAAGCAATAAAGTTCAGTATTTCTTTTCGTCCGATAAAGGGTGGCTGATAGGCCATGCCCGGTACTTTAATAGCGGCTAACGGATCGAGTGTATGGCCATAATTGTACTCCCAGATATAAAAATCATACAACCCTACAGTACCTATAACGATCATTAATACGACCCATATCCAAAAATGCGATTTCTTTCCAATCAGACCAATCACAATTCCAAGTACCATCATGGCCAATACGATATATTGCATGTAGGCCAGTTCCGGGAAACCTTTAACGGTAATGGTCTTCATGCCCACATAGTGGTTCATAATGTTGAAGTTAGAAATATCACCGGTGATGTTATTGACATAAATTTCAATTGAAATACCTGTGGGATATTGAGGTGCAAGCAATGTAATCTTCCACATGGGAAAAACAAATAGCAATCCCAGTGTAAGTGCTGCTATCACCATGATTGCTCTTGCGTATTTTTTCATGAGATAAATATTTATTGGTTAAACAACCAACTTACAGCCAGAAAGTTGGCTTAAAAATAGTTCCTATCGAAGACCCGAATTTTAAAAACACCCGGCTACAGTTACCGAAAACCCGATAAAAATCAACGGGTGTTTTAAGAATCGCCTATACTGACTTTTTCAGCAAAATCCTTTTACTCTCCCAACGACCATTTCAGTTCGGTGGTGGAATTGGCAGCGGACACCCTGACATACCCCTGCATTTCCTGATGTAAAGCAGAACAGAAGTCGGTGCAATAAAAGGGATATACGCCTATCCTGGAAGGTATCCAGGTAATGGTTTCGGTTTGACCGGGCATCACCAGTATTTCGGCATTTTCAAATCCCATAACCGAAAAACCATGTGGGACATCATAGTCTTGTTCCAGGTTGGTCACATGAAAATATACTTTATCGCCCACTTTAATTCCCTCTATATTGTCAGGTGAAAAATGACTGCGGATCATGGTCATGTACACATGCACGTCTTTACCATCCCGCACCACCTTGGTAGCATCTTCACTTTTAGCTACATAAGGATGTTCATTTTCTTCGAGTTTGTATATTTTCTTCGATTTGGAAACAATCCGGTCAGCCGAAATACCTTGTGCATAATGAGGTTCGCCGATGGTTGGGAAGTCAAGCAGCAACTCCATCTTGTCACCGGTAATATCGAACAACTGTGCCGACTGTGTAACCTCAGGACCGGTTGGGAGGTAGCGGTCTTTCGTAATCTTGTTCATAGCTACCATGTATTTTCCCTGCGGATTTTTACTGTCACCCCCGGGAATCATCAGGTGTCCGATTGAGTAATAGGTTGAAACCCTGTCGAGTACTTCCCAGGTACCCACTTTCCACTTGACTATTTCCGAAGAAATAAAGAAAGAAGTATAGCCATTGCCCCTGCCATCAAATTCGGTATGCAATGGTCCTAGGCCCGCAGCTTTAACTGTCCCTGCCAAAACCTTTTCAAATTTTAAAACGGGTATTCCTTCGATGATGGTATCATACTCTTTGTTATCGATGGCTGCAATCATATTGGTGAAGGAGTGTACTGTAAGATCGGCGGATAATTTTCCGTTGCCCACGATGTATTCACCGGTGGGGTCTACATCAATTCCATGAGGTGATTTGGGAGTTGGTAAGAAATAGACCAATCCGGGACATTCTTCCGGGAGTAGTACCTTAACCATGTTCATTTGATTCGAGGTGGCCATGTGAGTAGCTTCATCATACACATTGTGTTTATAATTGGCTGGCACGTCATGTCCCTTTCCCTGAGCCAGGTACTCTTCCGCCTTTTTCCAGTTGATGGCGGCGATAAAGTCTTTGTCGTTTTGCGAGGCCCCGACTTCAAGCAGTGTACTTGCCTTTTCAGTATTATAAGAAGTAAAGAAAGTCCATCCATGAGATTTGCCTTTTCCCGAATGGGCGAGGTCGTAATCGAATGCAGGCAGCAATACCTGAAATTCAATGTTCATCAAACCCGATTCCGGATTCACTTTGATAAAGGAAAGCATCCCTTTAAATTTATCGGCATAGGTATTGATGGCCACATCCTGCTGCGGATAAGGAACGCTAAAACGGGTTCCTGCAACCACATATTCTGTATTTTCGGTGGTAAAGGGCGATGAGTGGTTTCCACCGCTATTTGGGATTTCGATGATTTCAGCCGTTTCGAAGGTAGTGAGATCGATTCGTGCAACACGTGGTGTGTTGTTGCCATTGATAAAACACCAACGTCCATCCGTATTGCCATCGGTTTGTGAAAGTTCAGGATGATGGGCATCGTCCCATGGCTGGAAACCAAAGGAAGTCTCCAACATCGGTTTGGTTTCTTCACTAAAACCATAGGCTTTTTCAGGATCTACCGAGAAAACAGGTATCACCCTGAGTAAACGTCCTGATGGAAGTCCGTAAACCGCCAGTTGTCCGCTAAATCCACCAGAAACAAAGGCGTAAAATTCATCGTACTCCCCTGGGGCCACATATACCCTGGAGGCAACATCGCTACTGAGAGCACCCTTACGGAACGCATCACTATCCTTAGCCTGCTGACCGCAAGAGGAAATCCCCGCCACGATTAAAGCAATCACAATAAGAGTTAAAACACTCTTTATTTTATTTATATATTTCATAAGGTTTTTTGTTTATAAGGTTCTAAAATATTCGAGCATGACCCGGGCTTCTTCCTCGGTAATTCCCTGATTGGCCATGGGAGCCATGTTGTACTCAATCAACAGCGCTTTGGCATCAGGATCTTCTTTAATCATGATTTCCGGGTTTAATATCATGTTCATTACCCATTCAGGTGTCCTTCTGTCCAAAACGCCCTTTGGTGCCGGCCCGATAAATTTCTCGGTGGGTTTATGACAGGCTTTGCATTTCAGGTTGTAGATTTCTTCGCCTTTTGCAGCCATCTCCATATCAATTTCATTGGCAATCACAAGGTTTTTAACAGGGCCAATTCCCTTGTTCTTCATTGGGTCATGAACAGTAGCTTCTCCGGCTTTTTGTTCCGTACTTTTGTCTGTATCTGCACCTTGATTGCCTGAACCACAAGAAATAGCAGTGGTTACAACCAAGAGGATGATTAAATATTTAATTTTCATTGTAGTTAGTTTATTAGTTATCAATTTATTTATGATTATATAAATCTGATTCGTTAATACTTTGGCAAAAGTACGATCCTTGTCATTTGCCCGATTAGGATTGACCATGATAGTTATCATATTTAAACTATTTAATTCTTTATTATCTTAATTTATTTAAAAAAACAATAAAACGGCTTTCCTTAACTTGAATGGCTTGATTTGCAAATGTTTAATCTAGTATCAACTATCATATTCCATGGCCATATAACTCTAATCTATCATTAACAATTGATTTTTTTGATATGACCATTACTCATTTTTGCGTAAATTGCGCCCTAAAAGAAAGCCATGGCTCTATCAAACAATGACATACTAAAGAAACTGAGGGTCGCACTTAAGTTGCGTGATGATGACATCATCGAAATACTCCGGCTTGTTGATTATAAGATTTCAAAAGGTGAATTGGGTGCCTTTTTTAGAAGCGTCGATCATCCTAAGTATATGGAACTTCAGGATCAGATATTGAGGAATTTTTTGAATGGTCTGGTTATTTACAAAAGAGGTGTGATAGATAAGAGGCCTCCGAAAGAGGAAAAACCCGAGTGATCTAGAATGTTGGAATTGGGATTTTTGATTTGGGAGAAAACCATTGCCCGAACTGCGGATTAAAGATAAAATAATATGAGTATCCGTTTAAATACCTGATTATTTGAATCTGACTTCATTCAACTCACCCCCGCTTCTCTTCGCATAGAGAGGTGAGATGGCTCGAATATTAAGAGGGTGAGGTGTTAAATTAATGCTTCGGAGGAATTTGTAAATCTTTTGCATTGTTTTTATCGATTAGGTAAACAACCGGATACTCATATAAAATAATAACCTAAAACAGGGATATAGAATTAAATCAAACTGACCCTTACCTTTTTCTTCTTCAGTTTGCTGTTGTTGGTCAGCCGGATGACTTCGTCTGCCTTTTGAGCCTTTACCGCCACAAAAGCACAATCCTGTTTTATTTCGATTAAGCCCAACTCCTCGTTTTCGAGGCCACCTTGTTTAAGAAACAACCCGGCAATATCTCCTTTCGAAATTTTATCGCGTCTGCCTCCCGTGATATAGAGGGTTTCCCAGGTTGAAACCGGTTGAACGTATCCTTTATCTTGTTTTACAAGCTCCTCCCTAAAATGGTCGGGTCGAATAAAATCAGGCAGGTACTCATTTTCAGAGATCAAGACGTAAGCAGTGCCTTCGCTGTGCATGCGTGCGGTTCTTCCATTTCGGTGGATAAATTCGTGATCGTGTTTCGGAAGTTGATAATGGATGATGAATTTGATTTCAGGGACATCTATCCCACGGGCAGCGAGATCGGTAGCGACAATGATTTGATAGGTTCCATTGCGAAATTTAATCAGCGATCGTTCCCTGTCCTGTTGTTCCATTCCGCCATGAAAGCAACCATGTCCGATGTTATTCTCCGAAAGAAAGTCACTCACCTCCTGAATGGTATCCTTAAAATTACAAAATACAATGCCCGGTTGGTTTCCCAGGTGATGAATGGCATCCACCAACGTTTGCCGCTTATCCTTTGAAGGGGAAGAGATGGTTTTTACGGTAAGTTCTGAAATTTTTTCATGCAAATAATCAATGATCGCAGGATTCCTGAGTCCGACAAATGCAGGAATATCTGATCGTTGGGTGGCTGAAGTCAGAATCCGTTTTTGTAGGTTGGGCAACGAATCCACGATTTCTATCATTTCCGATTCGAAGCCGATCTCAAGCGACTTATCAAATTCATCGAGCACAAGTGTATGAATCTGTTCGGTAGGAAAGGATTCCTTGCGAAAATGATCGGCCACCCTGCCAGGTGTTCCTATCAGGATCGCGGGACGGTGCTTTAAATCAATTTTATCCTGAGATCCTGCTCTTCCTCCATACACTGCATTGGTTTTAAATCCGGTTCCCATTTCGCGAATGACCTGTTCAATTTGAATGGCCAATTCTCTGGATGGCACCAAAATCAGCACCTGCACTTCGTTGGAATCGGTGTCCAATCCGGCTATGACCGGCAAAAGAAAAGCCAGTGTTTTGCCCGTTCCGGTGGGAGAAAGCAACACGATATCCGAATTGGATTCGATGACCAGTTGCGCATCTTCCTGCATGGGATTGAGCTGTTCAATGTTGAGTTTTTCCAGAATTTCCCGGAGATTTTTTTGTGAGATCGACATCCGGCAAAGGTAGAGGTAATTCAGAAGGAAAAAATATTCACAACAGAACCGAAAGAAAGTATCTTTGCGCCTCACTAAAAATTTAGGAATGATTTCAATTGACGGACTTACAGTAGAGTTTGGCGGGACTTCGCTTTTTAAGGATATTTCTTTCGCTATCAACGAAAAGGACCGCATAGCCCTCATGGGTAAAAATGGTGCCGGAAAATCGACTTTACTTAAAATTATTGCGGGGGAGAAAACACCGTCACGGGGTAAAGTGTCATCGCCAACCGAGGCGGTGATTGCTTATTTGCCACAACATTTACTAACGGTTGACAACCGGACGGTGTTTGAAGAGGCATCCCAGGCCTTCGCACTGATGTTGGAGATGGAAAAGGAATTGGAGGAACTTAACAACCAGCTTTCTACGCGGATCGATTACGAATCTGCTGAATATTATGAGCTGATAGAACGGGTTTCGGCACTCAGCGAGGCTTTTTATTCAGTTGGAGAGATCAATTACGACGCTGAAATAGAGAAGATCCTATTTGGCCTTGGTTTTTTGCGGTCCGATTTCAATCGACCCACCAGTGAGTATAGCGGAGGATGGCGTATGCGCATTGAACTGGCTAAAATATTGCTTCAAAAACCTGACCTGATCCTGCTGGATGAGCCCACCAACCATATGGACATCGAGTCGATACAGTGGTTTGAAGAGTTTTTAATCAACAGTGCCAAAGCGGTTATTGTGATTTCGCACGACCGCGCTTTTGTCGACAACATCACCACGCGAACCATCGAAATCACCATGGGCCGTATCTACGATTACAAAGTAACCTACTCCAGTTACCTCCAGCTTAGAAAAGAACGCCGCGAACAACAACAGAAGCAATTCGCCGAACAACAGAAATTTATTGCTGACAACCAGGAATTTATCGATCGGTTCAAAGGAACATATTCCAAAACCAACCAGGTGCAATCCAGGGTGAAGATGCTTGAAAAACTTCCAGAAATTGAAGTGGATGAGATAGACACTTCTGCCCTGAAATTAAAATTCCCACCCTCTCCCCGATCGGGAGCTTTTCCGGTGGTACTCGAAGATGTAGCCAAAGCCTATGGCGATCATACCGTATTTTCTGGGGTTTCACTACACATTCAACGGGGGGAACGGGTTGCCTTCGTCGGGAAGAACGGCGAAGGAAAATCCACCATGGTAAAATGTTTGATGGGACAGACTTCGTTTACAGGCAACCTAAACATCGGGCACAACACGTTGATTGGCTATTTTGCGCAAAACGAAGCTTCACTCCTGGATGAAGAAAGCACTGTATTCTTAACCATTGATGATGTAGCCAAAGGGGATATCCGCACCAAAATAAAGGATCTGCTCGGGGCTTTTATGTTTGGGAGTGATAGCTGGAACAAAAAGGTGAAAGTACTTTCAGGTGGCGAGCGTACGCGCCTGGCCATGATCAAGTTGCTTTTGGAACCTGTGAACCTGCTGATTTTGGATGAGCCCACCAACCACCTGGATTTACGCACCAAAGACATCCTCAAAAGTGCCTTGCAGGATTACGATGGAACACTTGTTCTGGTATCGCACGACCGTGATTTCCTGGATGGCCTGGTCACCAAAGTATTTGAGTTTGGCAACAAACGGGTAAAAGAACACCTGGGTGATATCCACAGTTTTCTGGTGAAGAAGAAGCTGGAGAACCTACGAGAGATAGAAAGGAAGGTTTAAACCCTGACAGGGTTTGTGGGGCTATTTCTCCGCCAGCTTCCGCAAGGCAACCCATTGTTTAAGCATATCTCTGGCTTCCGTGGCCGGGTATCCCAACACGGTTTTTCCGGCAGGCACATCATTCATCACACCTGAGCCGGCACCCACAATAGCTCCTGAGTGGATGGTAATGTGGTCTTTGATGGAGGCACTTCCACCGATAATCACCCCATCGCCCAGGGTAACAGAACCCGCCAGACCGCTGTGGCCGGCCATGATACAAGAACGTCCCATCACACAATTGTGGGCAATTTGAACCAGGTTATCAATCTTACAGCCATCACCAATGATGGTAGAACTAAACTTACCACGATCCACACAGGAGTTGGCTCCAATTTCAACCGCATTGCCTATCACCACATTTCCAATTTGCGGAATTTTAACCAGCCCGCGTCCAACTTCGTCCGGGCGGTATCCGAAACCATCGGCACCGATACTTACATTGAGGTGGAATATGCAAAAACTCCCGATTTCGCAACGCTCCCGAATGACGGTACCCGACCAGATAATGGTGCCCTGTCCGATTTTGGTTTCGTCGAGTATGGTTACATTTGGATAAATGAGAACTCCTTCACCCAAAATCACCTCTTTTCCAACATAACTGTTAGCTCCAATTTTGCAACCTTTGCCAATAGTGGCCGAAGGGTGAACTACTGACGTGGGATGGATGTCCTCTTCAAAAGGAGGCAAACCGGGGTCGAACACTTCCAACAATTTAGCCATGGCCAGATCAGCATTTTTTACCTTGATCAAAGCACGGTTCTCGCCGGGTTCAAAATTCAGTTTTTCATCCACAATGGCGGCGCATGCTCCGGAGGTTTCCCAAAGCCGAACATATTTTCGATTTCCAACAAAAGTGATGTGGTTGTTATTGGCTTTTTCCAATTGCTCGGGTCCATGGATGGTGTTGGTGGTATTTCCAACCAAAGTGCCCTTTAAAATGTCGTTGATCTCTTGTATGGTAAACGATTTCATCGGCTTATGATTTAATATTACTTTTAAAATTGAGGTCATGAATCTATAAAAATTTTCCGGATGATTGTTGCTTAAACTTCATCCTCTTTCTTTATCCTGATGTTGAAATCCGGAGCAAGGTAATCATCTGCCAAATAATTAGCGGGAATGGATGTTTTATTTCCATCGCGTTGACTCCTGTAGTGTGGCGACATAATCTCAATACCTCTCTGGTTACACACATCCTGAATATTCTGATGCAACATTGAGTAGATAGCCGATTGCACATTGGCTTCCCTGATGTAGGCATTTAATTGATAGGTTATATAAAAATCATCCAGACTGATTTGTAGCACAAAAGGCTTTGGATCGGATAGAATTTTATCTGTTAAAAGTGCCGCGTCGATCAATGCCTGGTGCATTTCCTTCCAGGGTACATTATATCCAATGGTCACTTTTGAATGGATGATGAGCCCGTCGGTTTTTGAAAAGGCACTGTAATTGGTGGTATTGCCTGAAAGCACAGAAGAGTTTGGAATGGTAATTTCTTCATTTTTTATGGTTCTTAGCCGGGTAACCAGCAGTGTTTTTTCAACCACATCACCTGTAATATCACCAATCTTGATGCGGTCGCCAATTTTAAACGGGCGCATATAGGTAATCACCAAACCAGCCACCATGTTGGCGATGGCCGATGACGATCCCAGTGAAAACAAAACTCCCAGAAAAACTGAAACACCCTTAAATATATTTGAATCTGAACCTGGGAGATAAGGGAAAATCAAAATAAACATAAATGCATAGAGCAGAAATTTTACAATACTGAAGGTAGGCATCGACCAGTCGGCATGAAAACCGTTGATTTTCAGCTTTTCGGATTCAATTTCTGCAAAAAAGTACTTTACCAGGCGGATAAAATACTTCATCACATAATAAATGGCCAGGATGCTAAACAGATTGGGTAAATATTCCCAAATCGCAATAAAAATGCTTTTAAATGGCGACCAAACCAGGTTAACAAGGTCGTCTGCCCAGCCTCGTGTAAAAGTAAAAACGCTGAATACCAGTGGAAACGCAATATAAAATACAACAGCGATAAAGAGCCAGCGTGCGACCTTGAAGATAAAGAAGATAATTTTTATTTCCTGATCAGCAGAAAGGAAAGTATAGTCTTTGTAGGATAGATTTTTAAGCCATTTATCCTTTCGGGCATCCGTAAACTGTATCAAACGGTGGTAAAGCTTTCCGATTGCCCAAATCAAAAACCAGAGACTTAGCAAGATGAGTGCCACCAATCCAATCCTAATCAACAATTTCGATAGGCTGAATTCCTTCTTCGCCAAGAGGATGGCCTTGCGAATAACAGCAGAATACTCATCAGCCAGCTCAACCAGGGGTCTATTTTCCCACATCGCATCTGTTTCTGACAGGCTCATTACAATGGTTTGATCGTAGACTATATCAAGAGAATTATCTGACTTGACGAATACAATCGAATCAACTTCAAGAAAATCGTTGCTGTAAAGTGCATGTATTTTTTCGGAGATATTTTGCGCTCTCTCGTATGGTGTCAGAGCACCGCTTTTGGCATAGATGAGGAACAAGGTGTCTTTGAGCATTCCAAACACAGGAAAACCACCGGCCTGTTTCCGAAGCGAATCGATTCTGGCTCTTTTTTGGGTATTTTGCCGGGCTTCTCTGTCCACTATTTCCTGTAACTGGCGCTGCAACTCAACTTCACTTATCTGATCAGCGGCTGTTAATGAGCTTAGTTTGATTTCCAGTTCTATTCTCTTCAGAGAATCGGTTTTACGTCGCTGCTCGAATTCCAGGAGTTTTTTCTGATAATTCAGCATCACCACCTGATTTATTGAATCCTGTTCTCTTTCAAGACTATCCACTTGGGTAGTTCCTTGCAGAAACATGATGATTCCCAGAAAGACCAACATCATTTTTGCAGTTCTCATTTTAGAGCGTAATTTAACCACAAAGGAAACAATAAAAAGATAAAAGATTAAAGAAACAAGAAAAAAAAGAGGATCAACGCATTGCCATGTCATAATCATTTCGTTATTTTGCGAAATAAAGAAATTGATGCAGATGAAGAAGAAAACCGAACTATCAAATGAGACAACCGAAATGGCCAGGGTACTAAAAGCACTGGGACATCCTGTAAGATTGTATATCATTCAAAAACTATTAAAAATGAATGCCTGTTGTTATAGTGGCGATCTGGTTGATGAAATTCCAGTAGGTCGATCCACCTTGTCGCAGCATCTAAAAGAGCTTAAATATGCCGGACTTATTCAGGGAGAGGTAGAACCACCTTATATTAAGTATTGCCTTAACAAGGGAAACTGGGAAAAAGCCCGAAAAATGTTTAATGAACTCTTTACAGAAAACGAATTGTTATGAAAATACTGATTAAATGTTCGAAAAAATATCAATAATCACCAATTAAATGAATTGTACTATGGAAATTAAAATTTTAGGGACAGGATGTCCAAAATGTAAAACCCTTGAAAAAGCCACAAGGGAAGTCGTTGAAAAAGAAGGAATCCAGGCTAACATAACGAAAGAAGAAGACATTATGAAAATAATGGAATATGGCATTATGCACACACCCGGCCTCGTGGTTGATGGTAAAGTTATTTTCAGCGGACGGGTGCCTTCCAACAAAGAACTCACCGAATTATTATCCACTAAACAATAAATAACATGAAAGCACTTGGTATTATCTCTCTTATATTATTGGTAACCAGCCTTAACACTTCGTGTTTGGGACAAACACAACCAACTGAAAACACATCCCTTGCCGCTACCGAAACCGTACAGGTATTTTACTTTCATTACGCCCGCAGGTGTACAACCTGCAAAGCGGTAGAAGCTGAATCAAAAAAAGCAGTGGAGGAACTCTTCGGCAACAAGGTTCTATTTGCAGCTTACGACATGGATGAACCTGAAGGCGAAAAAAAAGCTGAGGATTTGGGTATCGAGGGACAGACTTTAGTCATCTATGGTGGGAATACGAAAATTGACCTGACCAACGAAGGTTTTATGTATGCCGTAAATAAGCCTGAAAAATTGAAGGAAATTTTTAAAGAAAAAATAACACCACTGCTATAGATTACATGAGTCTTATCGTGTTGATCTGATCTATTTATTGTTTATTTCTAACTCGTAATTTGTATGGAGGAATTCTTGCAAAACATCATGAGCAATAGCTCTTTGCCTGTTGTAACGGCCTTTATTCTCGGTTTGATGACGGCGATCAGCCCATGTCCGCTGGCCACCAATATTACCGCCATCGGATTTATCAGTAAAGATGTGGAAGACAGAAGGCGTGTATTTATCAACGGACTCATATATACCCTGGGCAGAGCCATAACCTACACGGGATTGGCCATTATTATTTTTATCGGTGCCGATCAATTTGAAGTTTCCGGTTTGTTCCAAAAATATGGCGAAAAAGTTATTGGCCCGCTTTTAATCGTAATCGGTTTGCTGATGCTTGATGTGCTCAAGATAAAATTTCCCGGCATAGGCAATCTAACTCAAAAATTTCAAAACCAATCAAAACATTCGTACTGGGATGTGTTGATTCTGGGCGTCGTATTTGCACTGGCTTTTTGTCCTTACAGCGGGGTACTTTACTTTGGCATGCTGATCCCCATGACGGTTAGCAGTGCTTCGGGCTTATATCTGCCCATTGTTTTTGCCATTGCCACCGGAATACCAGTGATCATCTTCGCATGGCTGATTGCATATACCGTTTCAGGGGTCGGGAAGTTGTATAACAACCTCAAAACTTTTGAAATTTGGTTCAGAAGAGTCATTTCTGTGTTGTTTATCGGTGTGGGCATTTATTACATCATCCTCATCTATTTCTAATTGATCAGGTTTCGCTTTTGGCGAACAACAAAATTGTTTAACAATGGAAACTAATAAAGAATTCAAGATACTTGGCTGGATTGCAGCTGTTTTTCTATTTGCCTATTTTTTGCCTGTCGAAAACGGCAGGTTTCAGGAAGCTGTTCTGGCAATGTTCGACCTGACAAAATGGTATGCCCGTGAACACGTGATTTTGTGCCTGCTGCCCGCCTTCTTTATTGCAGGTGTGATTGCCGTTTTTGTCAGTCAAGGAGCTGTGATGAAATATTTTGGAGCGAGGGCAAAAAAATGGCTGGCTTACACGGTAGCAGCCGTTTCCGGAACTGTTCTGGCTGTTTGCAGTTGCACCATTTTACCTCTGTTTTCGAGTATTCACAAGCGGGGTGCAGGTCTGGGACCGGCCATTGCCTTTCTTTATTCAGGACCTGCCATTAACATTCTGGCTATTATACTTACCGCCAGAATTTTAGGTTTTGAAATGGGTGTGGCAAGGGTTGTTGGTGCAGTAGTGTTTTCCGTGGCCATCGGTTCGTTTATGGCGCTCATTTATCGCAAAGAGGAGAAAGAAAAACGCATAGAGCAATTAAATTTCCCCATTATAGAGGAGAAAAGACCCATGTGGCAAACCTCATTGCATTTTTTTACACTGGTGTTAATTTTAGTTTTTGCCAACTGGGGCCAACCAGCTGCTGATGAAACCAGTGGAGTGTGGTACTGGATTTGGTTTCATAAATGGCACATCACTTCCGTTTTTAGTCTGGTATTGGTTTACTCCTTGATATTTATTCTAAAAATCAAATGGCAATACGTATCACTAGTAGCCGTCGCCACGGCAATAGCCGCTTTTGCCGGCAGTTCCCCGCTCATACCCGTAGTGGTTGCCATCGCCGGTTTAAGCATCATTACTTTAACCGATAAAAAAAATCCAGACAACAAAGAATGGACACTCTCCACATGGGATTTCACCAAACAAATTATGCCGTTATTGGCTGCCGGGGTACTGGTAGCTGGCTTTCTGCTGGGATCGACACACGATGACACAGCCATGGCGGGCATGATACCCAACGAATGGGTCGTTAATCTGGTTGGAGGAAACTCAATGTTTTCAAATTTTTTCGCTTCCATAGTCGGCGCATTTATGTATTTCGCCACGCTGACTGAGGTTCCCATCCTTCAAGGATTGATTGCTGCCGGCATGGGCAAAGGACCGGCATTGGCCTTGTTATTGGCCGGACCATCGTTGTCGCTGCCCAACATGCTTGTGATCAGGGGGGTAATTGGAACACAAAAAACCTTGGTTTATGTCTCGTTGGTTGTAGTCATGGCCACCATTTCAGGCTTTATCTATGGAGCTTTGTTTTAAAATAAAAAATCATGACAACCGTTGCAAATAACAGTCCTGAAGCCGCCGACTTGCACCATATTTCAGGGAAAGATTACCTCAGCATGCCCGAAAATACTGTTCTTTTAGATGTCAGGCCACTTTACGAATTGGGCAAGCTTTTCGATTCGGGCCATGTTATTTACTGCCCTTACGACGAAATTGAAGACAACTTGGAGTTGATACCCAACGACAGGGACATTGTGGTAGCCGATTCCGTCGGTCTGCGAAGTAAGGAGGTGGCTGTTCTGCTCCAAAAAAAAGGATTCACCAACATTCACAACCTGGCTGGTGGCATAGTTGATTGGGAAAGGGACGGTTTACCGATCAATACCGATCAATCGCGCATCCTTACAGGCTCATGCATGTGTCAGTTAAAAGTTAGAAACAAAAAGACAAAGAAATGAACACAGGATATATCAGCACAACAGATTTAACCGAAAAAATCAATCAGCATTTAAGCATCCCCAAACCAAAATGACACAAGAAATTCAAATTTTACTGCTTTTTTCAGGCCTGATGTTTTTTGTGGCTTGTGAGAAAAACAATGGAGATAACCCCGGAAATATCAGCAATCAAATAAGCATCGATAGCTTGACGGCCACCGCATTAACAGTAAAAGCATGGGACACCACCACCATTGTTTGTCATGCCACCGGCCTGGATCTGATTTATGCATGGGAGTGCGATCATGGCAATTTTAACGGAAGTGGAACCCGGATAAAATATGCTGCCGGCGAATGCTGTGTCGGGATCAACACGATTACCTGCACCATATCGAATATTACCGGACAGGTATCGAAAGAGATCAAAATTGAAATTACCTCTTATTTTGGAGGAGGAAAATAGCATGAAACTAAGAACCATTATTATCCTCATCATCAGCCTCACGCTATCAAAAGCAAGTCTGGCGCAGTGCTGCTCGGCAGGAAATCCTTTTTTCTATGGCGAACAAGCCACCATAAAAGGGAATGAACTTCAGGTACTTTTGGGTTACAAGTACAGTATATCAGACACCTATTATTCCAAAAGCGATCGTGTAGCGATCGACTTTGTTGATAAGGCCTATTTCAATTATTTGAATCTTCAGTTCATTTACGGGCTTTCGCAAAGAATAAGCCTGGAAGCCGATTTGGGCTACTTTTTAAATAAGACGGAAGATTACAAAGATGCGGGTTGGCAAACCAGCAATGGATACGGTCTGGGTGATGCCACCGTAAAAGTCAGGTATCTGGCCTATAACAATTTCAAACGGAAGCTCTCGATAACGCCTTCACTTGGGATAAAATTACCTATCGGCGTTTTCGATCAGGAAACTACCGATCATGTAAAACTACCCATCACAGTGCAGCCTTCCTCCGGCAGCTATAAATATCAGGCCAACATCTACATTAATAAAACTTCAAAAAATGCCCTTTGGAATTTCGGGTTTTATGGATCATTTGAATATGCACAGCTCATCAACTCTAAAAACTTCTACTATCAGTATGGCAACATGTATCTTTTCTCCATACTTGGTTCATATAAAATTGGTCAAACTATTTACGTCGGACTTGAGCTAAGAAACGAAAACCGATCCAAATCGAAAAGAGAAAACAACCAGGTTGTTGAATCATCCGGGTATCAAATTATTTACACCATTCCACATGTCAGCATCAACACGAAAAAAAACCTGAAATTCTCCTTCGATGCCGAAATACCCACTTACAGGTATTATAACGGCATACAACTGGGAAATAAAATGGCCATTTCAGCACGCGTGTCCTATCCGATTAATTTTCTAAGAAAAATAGATCGGAAGCAGATTTTTAAAACCGATGACCAGTGAGTTAACATCCATTGTGCCCCTTTTCGACCAAAGTGATTTATAAAAACATACAATATAATGAAAAAGAATTACTTAGTCTTAAACCTGATCATGCTTTTGCATATAATCCCTTCAAATGCACAGGTAATTGAAAAGCCAAAGCAGTTTGATTTTTCAAAGTTCACGCCCATTGTTCAGGTTTTCGGATTTGCCAACTATGATATGGAAGACCAACACTACGCCTATGGGATCGGTCGTTCACATCTCGGGATGACCTATCAGTTTAATGATTCATGGCGTGCTAAGATCATCCTCGATGGAGGAAGACCAACCACCATCAGTGGGATTTATGTTACCGATACTTCGGGAAACCCGCTGCAGGTAAACTACACCTACAAAGAAGGAAGCTACTATACAATGTGGCTCAAGTTTGCAAGTCTGAAGTGGCAGGTCAACAAAAAACTATCCATAGAAAGTGGTGTGCTGTTACAAAACCATTACATCACACAGGAGCATTTTTGGGGTTTTCGCTATATCGCCCAAACCTTTCAGGATTTATATTGGCATCTTCCGAGCACAGATTTGGGGTTTTTGGTAAGATACCAAGTCAATTCGGTATTTGCAATGGATGCGGCCATAACCAATGGCGAAGGACCAGGAATAAACCAGAACCTCAACGGAAATGTGAAATATGCCGCGGGATTGGATATCAATCCGGGCAGCCAGTTCCAAAGCCGCCTGTACTACCACAACAGGCAGACAAGTATGGACAGCCTCGCTACCGAACAAATGTTTTCCTTGTTCGCCGGCTATCGAATTAAAGACCTGTTTAGGTTTGGGGGAGAATTCAACTACATAAAAAACCTGAATCATGCCGATGGCACTAACAGCCATGGTTTTTCGTTGTATACGACCTATTATCTCTTTAAAAAAACACAAATTTTTCTTCGCTTCGACCGCTTGTATTACCGAATAAGCGCGCCTTACAATACCCCGGACACAACCGATGGTAACTCCATTATCGGAGGATTTTCCTATTCACCCACCTCAGGCGTCAATCTGTCACTCAACTATCAGGGCTGGAATCCTGACCATGCCCAGACCGACCCACAACACAATCTGCGGTTCAACATGGAGTTCAAGTTCTAGGCTCCCCTCCTATTTCTTTGGTTAAGTGAATGATAATTCCACACTGTAATAGCCAAAGTGAGAAAATAACAATGTGCTTGGATAAAGACAGGGAATTTTCGTTTTTATCCATTCTCTAAGTATCTCAAAGTCAGAATGACATCACCCGTTTTTTTTGTCCTTCCGACTGGCGAAACGACTCCGGTAGGAGGAGTTACGTAACGGAGGAATCTGACCATCAAGCAAATTCACGTCTATTTTAATGAGTCAACAGCAGATTCCTCCGTTTGCTCCTGGTGTCCGCTCAGTCGGAATGAAATCTAACTGAAAAAGCAGATTGGATTCAAATGATAATTTCATTTTCCTGATTTTTAATCGATGATTGATGATTTGTGATTTCTTTATTCCTCAATCCTAAATCCTCAATCAAAAATTCTCAATCTTTTTTATTAGTTCTCAATCGTTTAATGTCTGCTTCAATTTCTTTCAGGCTTTGTTCTTTTTGAAGTTGTTTATGAACGTCCTGATATTTTTCGTACTCCATTGAAGATTTGTCTAAAGCAACTTGATTTGCACCACTTTAAAAAACACTATGGTTTTTTCATCTTTGGGGTCATAGTCAATACTCGTTGTGTAAATATCTTTTATTTTCTGATAAAAAAACCGCTCCGAAATTCGTATCTCCCGAATTCGTTCCTGCAATTCGTTGAAATAGTTCATCGAAGTACCCGACTTGAAACGTTCGTCATTTAAGGCAAACCCCTTAATAATGTATTCTTTCAGGTGCTGTGTAGCCCAAATGCGAAATTGTGTGCCCTGTGGAGATTTTACCCGGTAGCCAACCGAAATAATGACATCGAGATTGAAGTAATTTACATCGTATGATTTGCCATCGAATGCAGTTGTCCGGAAATTCCGGACAACTGAGGTTTCTTCCAGTTCACCTTCTGTAAAAATATTTTTTATGTGCTCAGAAATTGTTCTCTTATCTTTTCCAAAAAGAACTCCCATTTGTAACTGATTAAGTCAAACGGTTTCATCTTCCAGGCGTACATCTATTTTTATATTCCCCTCCTGGTTTTGGTAGATTAAAATTTCGCCCTTTTCCATTTTTTACTTATTTATGATTTGTGAATTTTAATTTATAATTTACTCATTCCCCAATCATAATTCATAATTCCTCCATCAGATGTTCTTAAATTCAATGCCTGCATCGCGGATTTGCAGAGCTGTTTTTTTTGGCTGGTCGTTGCCTTTAAAAAGTTTATACAAAGCAATTATTATCATTGTTTTCGGTTTCGTCAAAGTTTACACTTTCGTCTTTGGCAGGAATCAAGGTCTTTGTTGACGGATTTTGCAAAACTTTAAAAGCATCACTTTTTCCTGCCCAGCTTAATACATAACGTTCGTTAGAAAAGTTTATGTCTTCTCCAAGCGTGGTTTTTAGTTTTTCCCAATCAATTTTACCTTCGTTGAAAGCTTCAGGCAATACCTGTCGTAATGCGTTTATTTTATCTTGTTCTGCTGTCAGACTTGTTCCGTCCATATATTATTATCCCTTAAATCTGTTCATAATAGCACAAAAGTATCAATTTTTTTGCGGTGTGCCGGCAAGAAAACAGGTCAATTCGACAAGCTCATTGCATCGCTTTTACAAGCTGAAGCTTTGGCTCGTACGTTGGGGCTTGCAAACCCGCCTGCCGGACGGGCAGGTGTGCAGTTTTGTGCATGAGCTGTTCATTTTATCGTTTTTCTTTTTCTGTCTTTAAGTAGCAAATTGCCTGTTCGTGTCGGTCTCCTTCACTTGGCGGCGACGTTTAGTATATGAAAAGTAGGCGATTTCGAAGCACCTAATTTGCGGTTAAGACCAAAGCTTGATGAGAACCGAAATCCCTGAATTTACTACTGTTTCGCCTATTTTTTATATACAGTATTGAACTAAACCTCTCTACGTTCGGTGGTTTTATGTTGTCCACCTAATTGTAGAGAAGTTGCACCTTTACAGAATTATTCATTAATCTCAAGGTA
>PCUL01000147.1:434-1759 GCA_002771745.1 Bacteroidetes bacterium CG18_big_fil_WC_8_21_14_2_50_41_14 | reverse complement strand
TATCGACGCCCAGGAACTGGAAACAGGTACTTATATATGCCATGTGGCTGCCAATGGATCACTGGTTGGGGTTGTCAAATTTATTATTGTAAAATAGTTCACTTTTCCCACCACAATATTGTTGTATATTGTGGTGGGAATTATACTTTTATCAATGAAAAAAATAGCAATAATATCATTTTTACTAGGATTCTCAACCATTGTGTATTCCCAAATATACTTTAGTGAAAGATATTATTTTGAGACATACAATTCCTGGGATGGGGCAGGTAATATTTTGGAAAACGATTCATCATACGTTATTATAGGTGCAACCGGCGATCAATTCGTTTCATCGTGGCACAGACTTGGCTTTTTAAAAATCGACAAGAATGGAAATAAGGTATTTTCAAAAAGTATTGGTGATACTATTAGTGAATACTATGTTCAATACCCTGGTGCGTTTAGAAAAAGTGGGGAGGACGAATACATTGCTGTGGGAGTCAAAAGACAGTATACAGATAGTTGGGTGAAAGATGCAGGAATTATTTACAGATTTAACAACCTATTTGATACACTTTGGACTAATACTAGTGTTTGTGACAAGATATTACCCATAGACACATCTTATATTTTTAATCATTGTTTTGAATTGAGCGATAAAAGTTTAATAATTGCCGGCAATATTACAGTAAATGGAGAAACCTCTAAAGCTTTATTGCTAAAATCAGATAGCTTGGGAAACGAGTTATGGCGCAAATATTTTAGTAATAGTACTTTTAACTTGGGTGTAAATGTTATTCAAACCACAGATGGTGGTTTTGCACTAAGCTGTTATCTATGGACCTTTGGTTTATATGGAATAGCGGCTCCATATATTGTAAAGACGGATAGTATGGGTAATGAACAATGGCGTCATTATGTTAACTGGTTCGATCAAAAACACGGGCCCATGTACCTTCAGAATTCATCCGACAGCACTATTGTCGGTGCCTATCATTACTCTGATATCATCGACTACCCGGCAACTGAAAGTGAAAACCGGGATGCCCTGATAAAAATTGACCTGGATGGTAATGTTATCTGGGATAAAAAATTCGGTAACTATGAACACAATAAACAGCTCAAGTCAATGAATGTTAATGCGCAGGGCAGGTTTATTATAACCGGATATAAAACTAATGCAGAACTTTCGCAAAGGGTTGGGTATATGCTAAATTGTAATAATGATGGTGACTCGTTATGGTATCGTGAGTATGAATTACTTCATGAAGACCTTAGTAATAATTATTTATATGGTGTAATACCCACAAATGACGGTGGGTATGTTGCAGTTGGGAGTGTAA
>PCUL01000147.1:0-353 GCA_002771745.1 Bacteroidetes bacterium CG18_big_fil_WC_8_21_14_2_50_41_14 | reverse complement strand
GTTGGACAGGTGTAAAAGAGAATATCGCCATGCGCAAGGCGCAAGAATTGGAAATATACCCTAATCCTGCCAACGAAATAGTAAATATTTTAATTCCAAAAGAAAACGAAAGTGAAAATCATATTTTGGTTGTTTATGATTTGTATGGGCGTATAATAGATGAATCAAATTTACCATCTGGAACATCAACAATACAGATTAATGTGTCAAAATGGGCAAGTGGTTTATATGCAGCAGTTTCAAGTTACAAGGGTAGTATATCAGGAAAGGGTAAGTTTATAGTCTATTAACGGACCAAACATTTTGAGAATATGAAAAAAACAACATTATTATTTTCATTGTTATTGGGGCTA
>PCUL01000170.1:412-2120 GCA_002771745.1 Bacteroidetes bacterium CG18_big_fil_WC_8_21_14_2_50_41_14 | reverse complement strand
AAATGATGGGATAATTACTAATATCAAAATTAAATTTCTCATTATTAATTATTTTACTGTTGGTTTACTTGCATAGTGCATAACGTTGACGGTATGAGGTCGTGGCTGATTACGAAGCACTAAACTTTCAAACCGCCACCGAATTTACAAAAAAGTTCTGAACTTCCAATTTACACATTACCCAGCCATGCCTTATACCGTGTGTTATAGGGCGTTTTTCTTTCCTCATTCTAAGTTTATTCGTTTAGTTTCTTTTTTTCAAACCGTCCGTATTTGTAAAATCTTACTATATTCTTTTGCGTTTTCCGTCACTATGTCAAATTGTTTGTCATCAACGAAGTTATACTGCCAGTCAACCCAACTTGATTTTGACTTTGAAATATTTTCAACTTTATATGTGTCAAGCGAAATGTAAACAAGTTTTGAGTTTGGCCAGTCACTTGGGCTTTTAAATTGTCGTAAAAATATTCCGTTGTTGATTTTTACAATAAAGTCACCAAAAATATTTTCTCTCAATAAGTCATTTAATTTTTTATCAGTTGAAGTCAATCCGTAGAACTTTATACAGTCGTCAAAACCTGTCGCAGCTATTTGTTTTTTCTCAATTTTTATGTTGTCGTCACTGAGCATTAGTTCCCAGTCGCTATCTGAAATATCAGAATAGCCTTTATTGAAAAGGGTCAGAAGTCGAAGTGGCAAAGTCAAGATAGTCAACAAAAATGTTATAAATGTCAAACCTACTGTATTTTGAGGTTTGGTTCCAATTACTTTTTCTATGGCTTTATAAGTTGTCAACGGTTTCATTGTTTGTCGTCTTTTAAAATGCCAACGTGGGTTATAGGGCGTTTTTTAATCTTTTTATGTGCTCAAAAATTGTCATTTAGTTCAGTAGTCCATTTTAATTGTCCGTTGATTTCATTACAAATTTCAACTCCACCCATTCCGTAGTCATATCCCAAATGGTATTCTACTTGGCGTCCTATAATAAAGTCCGCAAGTTCTTGAGATGCTATAGTCATTTTATTAAACAGCTCCTTTGTTTCTGTCAATTCATTTAGAGCAGTCGTTTTGCTAATGTTTTTTAAATCATTCTTTATTGTCCAACCTGTCACAGAAAACTGATTATTATCTCGACAGCTAAAAGTCAAGTCTCCGACTCTAAATGGGTGTCCATCTGTCAATAAAACAATTGCGTTTTTAATTCTATGTTTCAGTTCTTGTTCGTCCATCTGTAATATTCTCGTGTCTTTCAAAATGCCCTATAACGGGAAGCATATGCTTTGTGGCGGACTTCAAAAGGTAAATCTTTCAGTCCACGACGATTTATATTTGGAACTAAAATACTCATTTTCATAACGTAACCCGCCATAAAGTATATGCATTGTTAGCAATAGGCCTTATTTCTACATTTCTAGAAATTGTCTGGCGGTCATGACTGGTAAAGCGGAATTTTTAAAATCTTTCAGATTCCTTGTAATGATCAAGTCTTGGCTATTTTCTATGGCTGTAAAATATTGAAGCCCGTCTTCGAAATCGTCAAATGAGTTGTCATTCAATGCTATTCCAATAATTTTGTCGTCAAGAGGTAAAATATTTATTATAAGTCTAAGTTTTCTTAAAATTTCTTTTGCAGATGTTGAGTTAGTCTGCCTTAAAAGCGTGTAACTTGTATTCGCTACTGTCAGTGAAGAAATACTTAATTCTATAA
>PCUL01000170.1:0-396 GCA_002771745.1 Bacteroidetes bacterium CG18_big_fil_WC_8_21_14_2_50_41_14 | reverse complement strand
TTCGTAAAATGGTTCTCTACGAGATAATAGATCAATAACAATGTTTGTGTCAATGAAGATTTTTTTCATTTATATTTTTCTATTATGTAGTCACTATATTCTTTTTTATAGTCGAAGTCTAAGGGCAAATTAATTACACCACTTAAGCTTTCGACAAGTGGTGTAATCGAGATTTTATTTTCATCCTTTTTCTCTTTGGTCAGACTGTCAAGATATGATTCTATCATTTTTGATAAGCTGATTCTATTGCTTCTTGCATATAGCTTTGCTCTTTCTATTACGCTGTCATTTAGTCGTAAAGTCAATTTTGTTTCCATTGCATTATATTTTACGTGCAAATATATAATAATTACACGTCAAATGCAAAATTATGTGCTTTCTTGGCTTATTGCTAAC